>CAMGAL010000179.1 GCA_946007445.1 uncultured Mediterranea sp. | reverse complement strand
TTGCGCCCCCGGGACACAGCGACATCGGAGGAGAGGTGGAGCGAGGACTCTACATGGCGGACGGAGGCCTGGTCCTTGTGGATGCCTTTGAAGGACCCATGCCACAGACCCGATTCGTGCTGCAGAAGGCCCTGCAGATAGGTCTGAAGCCCATCGTGGTGGTCAACAAGGTGGACAAACCCAACTGCCGCCCCGAGGAGGTGTATGAGATGGTGTTCGATCTCATGTTCAGCCTCAACGCCACCGAGGAGCAGCTGGACTTCCCCGTCATCTACGGCTCGGCCAAGAACGGCTGGATGAGCACCGACTGGCAGAAACCTACCGACAACATCCTGCCCCTGCTGGACTGCATCGTGGAGCACATCCCTGCCCCCGAGCAACTGGAGGGCACGCCGCAGATGCTGGTCACCTCACTGGACTACTCCAGCTACACGGGCCGCATCGCCGTGGGACGCGTGCACCGCGGCACCCTGCGCGAGGGCATGAACGTGTCGCTGGCCAAGCGCAACGGCAGCATCGTAAAAAGCAAAATCAAGGAACTGCATACCTTTGAAGGCATGGGCCGCAAGCGCGTGGAGGAGGTCTCTTCGGGCGACATCTGCGCCCTGATAGGCATCGAGGGATTTGAGATAGGCGACACCATCTGCGACTTCGAGAATCCTGAAGCCCTGCCCCCCATCGCCATCGACGAGCCCACGATGAGTATGCTCTTCACCATCAACGACTCTCCCTTCTTTGGTCGCGACGGAAAATTCGTCACCTCCCGACATATACACGACCGCCTGCAGCGCGAGCTGGACAAGAACCTGGCTCTGCGCGTCACCAAGAGCGAGGAAGACGGCAAGTGGGTGGTATCAGGCCGCGGCGTGCTGCACCTCTCGGTGCTCATCGAGACCATGCGTCGCGAGGGCTACGAGTTGCAAGTGGGCCAGCCGCAGGTCATCTACAAGGAGATAGACGGCGTGAAGTGCGAGCCGGTGGAGGAGCTCACGGTGAACGTGCCCGAAGAGTTTGCCTCGAAAATCATTGATATGGTGACGCGCCGCAAGGGCGAGATGGTGAAGATGGAGACCGCGGGCGACCGTGTGAACCTGGAGTTCGACATGCCCTCGCGCGGCATCATCGGCCTGCGCACCAACGTGCTGACTGCCAGCACCGGCGAGGCCATCATGGCTCACCGCTTCAAGGAGTACCAGCCCTACAAGGGCGACATTGAGCGCCGCACCAACGGCTCCATGATAGCCATGGAGACAGGCACCGCCTTTGCCTACGCCATCGACAAGCTGCAGGACCGCGGCAAGTTCTTCATCTTCCCGCAGGAGGAGGTCTATGCCGGACAGGTGGTGGGCGAACACTCGCACGACAACGACCTGGTGGTGAACGTCACCAAGTCGAAGAAACTGACCAACATGCGTGCCAGCGGCAGCGATGAGAAGGCACGCCTCATCCCGCCCGTGCAGTTCTCGCTGGAGGAGGCACTGGAGTACATCAAGGAGGATGAGTATGTGGAAGTCACTCCGAAAGCCATGCGTATGCGCAAGGTCATCCTCGACGAGCTGGAACGCAAGCGTGCCAAGCGCGAGTGAGCCCCCCTGAAGGAATGACTAACCTCTGTCGTCCAGAGCAATGTACAGGTTGCCACGCCTGTGCAGCCGCATGTCAGCATCGGGCCATCAAGATGTAGCCCGATGCCTTTGGATTCATGTACCCGGTCGTGGACGAACGGCTGTGTACGGCCTGCGGAGCCTGTGTCCGCAGTTGTCCGGCGCTCCAGATGCCACCGTTGCAGATGCTCCAGCAGTGCTATGCTGCCGTGCTGCCCAGCCAGGAAGACCTGATGCGCAGTCCCTCCGGCGGAGCCGTCACCGCCCTCACCAGGACGGTGATTGCACAGGGGGGGGAGTGGTCTATGGAGCCTGTGGCGAAGATATCTTTCATGTGCGGCATGTCCGCATTGACCGTCCGGAGGAAGTGGAGCGCATCAGAGGCTCCAAGTACGTGCAGTCGGATGTGGAGGGCATCTTTCCATCTGTCCGGCGGGATTTGCAGCAGGGGCTGAAGGTGCTCTTCACGGGCACGCCCTGCCAAGTGGGAGGTTTGAAAGGCTACCTGCAGCAGGAGTACGACAACCTGCTGACGCTGGACCTCGTCTGCCACGGCGTGCCCTCGCAGCAGATGCTCAACGAGAACATCTCCTATTACACCCACCAGAAAGACGGTCGGAAAATCCGGTTGGAGTTCCGCCGCAAGAGCGCAGCCGGACGATGGTTCGGTCCCTACACCGGCAGTTGCATTGAGTCGGGCTGGTTCCTGACAGCCCCTACGCACTCCATCGAAAGGCGGAAATACGAAGATTGCTACTTCTTCGCCTTCATCCAACGGTTGTCCTTGCGTGAGAGTTGCTTCCACTGTCCCTACTCCACCGTACGCCGCGTGTCGGACATCACCGTGTCCGATTTCTGGGGCCTAGGTCCGGATGTCCCCTTCGAGCGGGGCAACGGCGTGTCAGGCTGCCTGCTGAATACCATCCAAGGAGCCGCCTTGTTCAAGCAGGCGGTGAACCGGTGTCTCTATCGGCTGCGGATGAAGCTCGTCTGGCAGCAGTTGGTGAGGGAGTTGAAAAGGCGTCTTCCGCGCTGATCTTGATCTATTTCACTCTGCATCGCCGACTATATCCTCGTGTTCTTCGAGATAACCCAAGGCGTGGTTGATGATATTGAGGTCGAGGTAGAAGCCGGGGGCGATAGTCAGGATATAGACAATGCGCCCGTTGGGCTTGCTGAAATTGATGCGCACGGCATCCTCAGGCAGGTCGAGACAACGGCGCATGGCGTCGATGAAGTCGGCCGGACGAGAGGGAGCATCCTCCCAAGGCATGGCCATGAGGTCGAGGTCGTGGTTCATGCTGCCGTGCAGAGCCAGTGCCCAACCGTGGCGTTGGGCAACCGCCTTGAGGCGAGGATAGACCTCGGCGTAGAACACGGCATGACCGTTGTTGGTTATGTAGCCTCCACGCTTCTTGCGGTAGAGGTAGAGGGCTTCTTCAGGCAGCAGGCGTGCCAGCCAGCGTTGCAGGATATTCATGGTTGTGGGACAAAAGGGGATAAAGTTAGTATGCTTTGCAGGAAGCGACGACACTCATGGCGGTTGGCCTCCAAGGCTTGATTCGCAGCTGAAAAATCAATGTGCTCTTTCTCCAAAAAGGAAAAGTCGTCGTAGCGGCTGAGGTGTCGGTGCTCTAGCCCGGTCTGTCGGAGCAGGCTGGCAATCCGCTCGAAAAAGTAAGGATAGACGGAGAGGAAAGGGCGATTGAAGTTGATGCTGAAGGCGGTGCCGTGGAAAGAGTCGGTGATGACCAACTCGGCATAAGCGATGTAGGAGAGGAATTGCTCCACCCGCGGAATCCAGACAGGTCGCCCTCCGCGGAACAGATGAGGCAACGAGCGGCAGATGCGCAACAGGGGCAACCCCCGGCGACGAGCATACTCGACGGCATAGGCATCCATCTGCGGATTGTCGAATATCTGATATATCAAGACATAAGGCTTCGGGTAGGGGCGGCGGCAGAGGGATCGCCAGAACGTGGCTGGCAGCTGCAAGGTAGGGTCGTTGAGCTGAATGGCTTCGGGATAGCCCAGCCGACGAATGGCCTCCGCTCCCGACTCCTCGCGCAGGGAGAGGAGGTCGAAGCGCTCTAGAAGACGCTTGAAGCGGGGCTGCTCCCACTCGGTGAGCTGCCCCACACCCAGACTGGTGGCGAAGGAAGCCATGACCTTGCCGTCAGGCACAAAGGCCAGGAAGAGCTCGGGCAACAAGCCCCTGTTGAGCATGGTGTTCCAGGGCTGGGCACTGCCACAGAGGTAGATGTCGCTATCCAGGGGTAGCTGCTTGAAGTCGGCATAGCTGCCCACCGCCTGGGGCTGCACATGCAGTCGCTGCCGCACGAAGCGCCGGCACACAGCGGTGAGCCACAGGTAGGAGGGATATAGTGTAAGCACTCGCCATGCCCACCGAAGGGGGTTCTTGACATAGCGAATCCGACGGAAGCACTGCCACGGAGTGCGGGCATTGCCAATGTAGTAGTCGAAAAAGTCGACACGACAACCCACCTCCTCCAGCAGTTGCTGAGTGGCATACGCCTGCAAGAGATCGCCATAGTTGCGCACGTTCTGCGTAGTGAGGATGGTGGTTTTCACGGCCATTAGTCTTCAATCACTCCACAAATAGCACTTTCTCGGCCTTGCGGGGCTTGGCATCGGGAGTCTCGTCGGGATAGCCCACGGCAATGGCGTAGAGCAGCTGATAATCTTCGGGCAGCTTGAGGCGCTCCACATAGGGGGCAGCTTCGGCACCCTTCTTCATGAAGCCTACGGGGCCACCCAGACAGCAGGTGCCCAGACCTAAAGATTGGGCGGCTAGGATGATGTTCTCGCCCAGCAGTCCGCAATCCAGCTGGCCGCTACCGTCGGCAGGACTGGCGATGAAGATGACGGCCGGTGCATTACGGAACATGTTCTTGAAGTTGGGGTCTTCGGCCTGCTTGGGGTTGGCGGCTTTGAAGAGTTCGGTGATGCCGTTGATGTAGTCGGCGTTGTCCACCACACGCACCTCCCAAGGCTGGAGATTCATACCGCTGGGGGCATTGATGCCGCATGTCACTATCTGCTGCAGCTTCTCGCGCTCTACGGGCTGGTCTTTGTACTTGCGCACGCTACGGCGTGCCATAATGGTCTCGATTACTTGATTATTTTCCTCCTGAGGTTCTGCAGCCTGCTTGGGGGCAGGGGCGCACGAAGTCTGCAGAAAGCCGGCTAGCACAAAAGCACCGACCAAAGCAGTAGTCATGTTTCTACGTTTCATAAATTGAAAATATTTTTTAGGAGTTAAAGGAGATAAGGAGTTAAAGGAGACATAGGAGTTAAAGGAGTTATCACTCCGCTTCGCTCCGTTAGGAGTTATCGCAGGCTGCGCCTGCTCAGTCAATAGTCGGAGTATC
>CAMGAL010000178.1 GCA_946007445.1 uncultured Mediterranea sp. | reverse complement strand
CTTCCCCTTCCCAACGGCCTTTGGCATTCGGATGACAGGGCAGATAGTCGGTGTGCGTCAGTCCTAACGGACGGAAGATGTGGGCCTGTGCAAAGTCACGCAGGGAGATGCCACTGATGCGCTGCACGATGTGCTGCAGGGTGATGTAGTTGAGGCAGCTGTATTGGAATCCTTGCGTGGGCTCGAAGTCGCGGGGACAGTCGGTGGCGATGTACTCCATCAGTCCCTCGCTATTCCCCACGCCGTAGCGCTGCTCCATCTCTGTCACAGGGGCATAGGGAGGCAGGCCCGAGGTGTGGGTCAGCAGGTGTAGCACACGGATGGTGGTGCGCTGGCCGTCGGGCGACGTCCAGTCCTTGAAGCCGGGAATGTAGCGGCTGACCGGATCGAGCAGGCGCAGCCGCCCCTGGTCAACCAGCACCATGACAGACAGGGCCGTGGAGAGGGACTTGCTGCAAGAGGCCATGTCGAACACCGTGGAGGTGGTCATGGGCTCTTCGGCGGGCAGGATGCGCCGGTTGCCGTAGGCCTTCAAGTAGGCCAGCCGGCCATGGCGTACCACGGCCAATACGGCACCTGGTATGCCCTCTTCGCGGATGGCGTCGCAGATGGCGCGGTCGGCATCCAGCAGGCGACGCGAGTCTAAGCCAGCCTCTTCGGGGGCCACGCGTTGCAGGGGTTGCGCCGCACCACTCAGGGTGATGCAGAGCGCAAGAAGAATGAATAGTTTGTGCATGAGCTTTTTCGTTTGTTTGTCCACTTTTTCCTTACTTAGCATTTCCGCGGTAAGCATCAGCTGCTTTCTTCACTGAGCCGTGCATCAGCAGCAGGGCACGCGCCTTGCCGTAGTCCAGACCCAGTTCCTCGACCAGCATACGGGTACCGCGGTCCACCAGCTTCTTGTTGCTAAGCTGCATGTTGACCATCTTGTTGCCCTTCACGCGGCCCAGCTGAATCATGACGGAGGTCGTAATCATGTTGAGAATCATCTTCTGCCCCGTGCCTGACTTCATGCGCGAACTGCCTGTGACGTATTCGGGACCGACAATCATCTCGATGGGCACATCGCTCTCAGCGGCCATCGGCGAGTCGGGGTTGCTGGTGATGCAGCCCGTCAGAATGCCATGTTCGCGAGCCTCATGCAGTGCACCGATGACATAGGGGGTGGTGCCCGAAGCGGCAATGCCGATGACCGTGTCCTTTTGGGTGATGCCACGCTCGGTCAGCTCCTCCCAACCCCGGTGTACATCATCCTCGGCATTCTCTACGGGATTGCGCAAGGCGGTATCGCCACCGGCTATCAGACCGATGACCAGCGTGGGGGGCATACCAAAAGTGGGGGGAATCTCAGAGGCATCGAGCACGCCGAGGCGTCCGCTGGTGCCGGCTCCCATATAGAAGATGCGGCCACCCTGACGCATACGAGGCACAATCTGCGTGACCAGTTTCTCTATCTGCGGAATGGCTTGGCGCACGGCCAGGGCCACCTTCTGATCTTCTGTATTGATGTCCTCCAGAATTTCATGGACGGACTTCTTCTCCAAGTCGTTGTAGAGAGACGACTGCTCTGTGATTTTGGTAAACATAATCTCTTATTTTTCTACGGACAATAGTTTGACTAACTCCTGGATGGGGTCGGGGACTACCAGGCCGAGCTGGATGCCCTCCAAGCGTGCTGCTTCAGACAGCACCTTGCGGTAGTACCAGGCCACGGAGCCTACGAAACCCACCAGGTACTGGGAATAGTTCTCATATTGAGCCACATTGCGACGGAAGAAGTCGCGGAACGCATTCAGCACCAGCTGGTGGATGGAGGGGTCGTCGATGTGCTCCAGCAGGAAGGGCGATAGGCTGGCCAGAAAGCGGTTGGGGAACGGACGGCGGTAGACGCGATCCAAGATTTCGGCTTGGGTCAGTCCGTGGCGGTCAAGGAACTCCTCTTTCAGGCCCGGAGTCAGCTGGTTCTTCAGCAGGGCACCCACCAACAGCTTGCCTAACACGCCTCCGCTGCCCTCATCGCCAAGGATGAATCCCAGGGGGGAGACGTTGCTCACAATCTGATTGCCGTCGTAGAGACAGGAGTTGGAGCCGGTGCCTAAGATGCAGGCGATGCCCGGCTGATAGCCGCACACAGCGTGGGCGGCGCCCACCATATCGCTCTGCACCTCGATGCGGCGTGTGTGGGGGAAGAGCTTCGTCAATACGTCCCGCACCAATCCTGCCTTCTCAGGGGTACATCCGGCCCCATAGAAGTAGATGGCCACGGGCATTTTGTCTTGAGGCAAGCGGGGCAGCAGGTTCAGACGTACCTCGTCCTGCATCTCGGTTTCTGTCTGAAAGAAGGGATTCATTCCCTTCGTAAACACTTCGGTAAGAATCTCACCATGCTCAGCCAAGCACCAATGGGTTTTGGTAGAGCCACTGTCTGCTATCAGTATCATATTCGTTATATTTTAATGTAAATTTTCCGTTTATATAGTTGCAGCCCGATACACCAGTTGAGTACCACAAAAAGCAAGGCGTAGCAGAGCGAAGCGGTGGTCTCGTCCAGGAAGGAGCCGAAAAGGTCGCGATAGATCCAGGTGTGGATGTTGACCCATCCGTCGCCGGAGGGTATCCGCACGGTGCCCATCAGGATGGAAAGCACGCCACCCAGCACATACAGAAAGAGCGGATTGATGCCAAACACTTCGAAGAAGCGGCACCAACGGCGCTGACCATGAATGTCGATGATCCATATCAGGATGCCCAGCACGCTGCAGGCCAATCCGCAAGTGGTCAAGACAAAGGTGGGCGACCAGACCTTCTTGTTCAGGGGGCAACCGTAGCTCAGCAGGAAGCCGGAGAGGGTCAGCAGGGCTCCCCACAACAGGAGCATCCTCATGCTGCGCAGCTTGTAGGACTCCCCTTCATCGGCAGGGGACCCGAACAGGTGACTCCCTACCCAGAAGCCCAACAGCACGTGGGCGATGGAGGGGAGGGTGCTGAGCAAACCTTCGGGGTCGATGCCGTTGTCCCGATAGAGATGGGCAGGCGTGAAAAGGGCACGATCCACGATGGAGAGGATGTTCCCCTCATCGTAGGCAAAGCCGTTGCAGCCCAGCAACAGAAGCCCATACCCCAACAGCAAGGCGACGATGAGGTGGGGAATGTAGCGATGGCGGATGGTCAGCACCAGCAGCGATACACAGCCATAGCATACAGCCAAGCGTTGCATGACGCCGGGAATGCGTTGGCGGTCAAACGTCCAAACCGATTCCCACAGCTGCTGGAAGAAGCCTATACCCTCGGTGGGGGAGGCCCAGTAGCGGCAGAAGCGGGAGAACCATCCGATGGCTAGTCCGATGACAAAGATGACTAATGTACGTCGTACAATCTTGCGCACCAAGGCCGGTGAGCTGTTAAAACCCGACTTGGAGAGGGAGAGGTAGGTGGAGATGCCCATGATGAACATGAAGAACGGAAACACCAGGTCGGTAGGTGTCAATCCGTTCCACTCGGCATGGCGCAGCGGGGCATAGATGTGTCCCCACGAGCCGGGGTTGTTCACCAAGAGCATACCGGCAATGGTGATGCCTCGTAGGATGTCTATGGATAGGATTCGTTCGTTTTTCATGACTTACGGCTTGTTACTTCGTCTACCAGATAGACAATGGATACATAGGGGATGCCGGAGTGGGTAGCCAGGCCAATCTCGCACGTACGGCTGTTGCTGTAGCCCACCGTAGCTCCGCTTTCACGCACCTGGGGAGCCAGACGACGCAAGGCATAGGCGTTGAGTTCCGGGTGGGTAAAGCCACGATCGCCGGCAAAGCCACAACAGCCTACGCCATCAGGCACCACCACCTTTTCGGAGCAGAGTCGCGCCAAGCTGACGAGCATATTGCCTAACCCCATCTCACGCATGGAGCAGGTGATGTGTACCACGACCGGGCGCTGTATGGGGTGGAATACCAAACGGTCGCGCAGGAAGGTATAGATAAACTCTACCGGTTCGTACAGCTTCATGCGGGTGATGCACTTCCTCATGCGGTGCAGGCAGGGGCTCTGGTCGCACAGCACCGGCCAGCGGCCTTCTTCGCTTGCTTTCCACAGAGAATCCTCCAACTCGGCCACCTTGCGGTCGGCAATGTCGGTCATGCCTTTGCTCTCCCAGATGGTGCCGCAGCAGAGTTTCTCCATACCTTCGGGGAAGATGACCTCATAGCCGGCTTTGTGCAGCAGGGCTACGGTCTTCTCTACCAAGGGTTGCTTCACCGGCGAGTGCTTGGCCAGGCCCATCGACTGGTTGATGCAGCTGGGGAAATAGACCACCTTCAGCGGAGCGGGTGTGTGCTCCTTTGTGCTCTCCTTCAGCGTCGGGCTGATTCGGTAGGCCTTGGGCATGGCGGCACACCACAAGGGTATCCCCATCCAGCGATGGAGTGTGGCGGTCATGGCGGTCATGGCGGACGTGCCCAGCAGGGTATGGGTGGTGTCAGCCAACTGCAGCACTCCTCTCATGCCCTGCTTCACACCGCTGAAGTGGCCGGCCACCCAGTTGCCCAACCGATAGCCTGCACTTCCTACAGGCAGGTTCTCTTGGCGGATGAGGTGGGTGAGGTCAGCCACATTGATGCCCATGGGGCAGGAGGTGGAGCAGAGTCCGTCGCCGGCACAGGTCTCATTGCCGGCATAGCGGTAGGCCTTCTCCAACTCTTTCAGAAGGGCGGGATTCTCGCCGGTACGCATCAGACGCGAAATTTCGCGGCGCAGTACAATGCGCTGACGAGACGAGAGGGTCAATCCGCACGAGAGGCAATTCACCTCGCAGAAGCCACATTCGATGCAGCGGTTCACGCGCTGGTGCACCTCCTGGGCCAGGCGGATGCGGCTGTCGTCCCCTTCCGTCTGTGGCAAGGCTTCGCCCCCCGCCAAAAGGGGCAGAGGCTTGAGGTGCTTCACGTGGCAACGAGGGTCGTCGTTGAAGATGACGCCCGGATTGAGCAGGCCGGTGGGGGCGG
>CAMGAL010000177.1 GCA_946007445.1 uncultured Mediterranea sp. | reverse complement strand
AGTGCCTCTATCTTTGCCATCAACTCATTCGTTTTGATTTGGTGGCAAAGATAGAGGGTTATCAAGTGGAACAAAATCGCATAAATACGGTATTTTGCATACCTAACGTTTGGTATGTGCCGCACCTCTACGGCTAGCACATTTTTATAGTTTCGCTATCTCTTCGTCGGCAAGACCTGTGGCACTTGAAATGGCAGCCGCCTCTATGCCCATGGATTTTAATTTGCGCGCTATTTGACCCGGATGATGAAGTATTTGTTTTCTTCGTTCATGGCTTTTGTTATTATAGGGCGAAGATACTAATTGTTATTGGGAAAAATAGGCTCTTGGTTATGATATTCTGATTGTTTATTTCTCTTCCACTAATACATGCTTGGCATAGTTGTCTCCGTCGCGCCGGTAGAATTCTGCCAAACGGGGCAGGCGTTGTAGAAAACTGTCGTAGTCTTTGGCTTCGGGCTGCATCCACTGCACCTCGCTGAGGGCGGCCATGCGGGGCAGTACCATGTACTCCACATGCTCGGTCGTGGCGATGTACTCCGTCCAGAGGTTACACTGCGCGCCCAGGATGTGGCGAGCCTCTTCAGACGTCAACTCGGTTGGCACAGGCTCCAGACTGTAAACCTTCTCCACTGGTACAAAGCCGCCGATGGCCAGCGGCTCCTTGTCGCGGTCTTCCGACTGGTAGTAGTCCAGATAGCAGTAGGAGGTGGGAGTCATGATGACATCGTGCCCCAGACGGGCTGCTTTGATGCCGCCCTGCATACCACGCCAAGACATGATGGTGGCGTTGGGGGCTACGTCACCTTCCAGTATCTCGTCCCAACCGATGATGTCGCGTCCGTGTTCGTTGAGGTAGCGCTCTACGCGGGCCATGCAGTAGGTCTGCAGGCGATCTTCGGCCGAGTGCTTGCCGTCGGACTGCAGGTGCTCGGTGCGGATGCGGGCCTGGCACTTGGGACAGTCATGCCAGCGGGTGCGGGGAGCCTCGTCACCGCCGATGTGGATGTAGTGGGAGGGGAAGATGTCCATCACCTCGTCCATCACGCCCTCCAAGAAGGCAAAGGTCTGCTCGTTGCCGATGCAGAGCACGTCGGGGAAGATGCCCCAATCGGGACACACCTCGTAGGGGCCTCCCGTGCAGCCCAGCTCGGGATAGGCGGCCAGGGCGGCCAGCATGTGTCCCGGCAGATCCACCTCGGGGATGACGGTGATGTAGCGTTGGGCCGCATACTCCACCACGTCACGCAGCTGCTCCTGCGTGTAGTAGCCGCCGTAGGGGGGCTCGTCGTACTCGCCGCTATGGGCTTTGCCGACGACGGTGCGTTGGCGCATGGAGGAGATTTCGTTCAGACGGGGGAAGCGTTTGCTCTCGATGCGCCACCCCTGGTCGTCGGTCAGGTGCCAGTGGAAGGTGTTCATCTGGTGCAGGGCCAATAGGTCGATGTAGCGCTTCACGAATTCGATGGGAAAGAAGTGGCGGCACACATCGAGGTGCATACCGCGGTAGGCAAAGCGGGGAGCGTCCTCGATAGTGACGGCCGGCAGCAGGATGTGGGTGTCCGTAGCCGTGGCAGGGATGCTTTTGCGCAGGGGCTGCAGGGCGTGGAACACACCTTGGGGCGTGCTGCCGCTCAGCTTGACACCGCCGGAGTTGACCTCCATCCGATAGCCTTCGGGCTGCGTGATGGCCGGGTCGAGGGCGAGGACGATGCCTTTTTTCGGGGCTTTGTCTGCCGGCAGCGTCTGTAGAGCATAACCAGTGGCCTGTGCGATGTATTCAGACAGGAACTCGGCATTGCGCTGCATGGGGGCGTTGTCGGCCGGATAGCTGATGGAGGTGCGAGGGGTCAGCTCGAAGGGAGCCTCGTCGCTGAGCTTCATCTCCAGTGGAAGGGGAATCACATGATAGTCTGCCTCGACGGTAGGGCTCCAACCGATTCCGGCCAGGGCAGCCACGAGGGCACAGAGCTTGGTCAGCGGGGCAAAGGGGAAAGATGCGGAAATCTTCATGGTGTTTCTCTGTTGAATGGTTTGACAGTGCAAACATAGTGATTCTGAAACGTTTCTCCAAACAATCTGACCGGAAAATCACCCCTGCGGTGCGCTTTGCGCTCTCTTGCACCCGGTTGCGTCCGTCGCCGTATTTGCTCCGCTCCAACTCCGCACTTTCTTCGCTCATCCTTCGCTCAATCTGCGCTCTATAGGAACGGCGTTTGAGCGGAGAATGAGCGAAGAAAGTAGGGCGCAGGTAGGGCGTTGGTAGGGAGCAGACAGGATGAAGCTAAAAAAACTTAATGCAGCGACTATTTCCCCCATTTCGTAGCGGTACTCACCGGGAAAATATCGTAATTTTGTGAAATGAAATAAAAACGTATGACAAGTAAATCTTTGCTCCTGATTGGAATGCTGGCTCTGGCCACCCCTTTGTTTGGCCAGAAGACCGCTGAGAAGGTGGTGCCAAAAAGTATGGCGCAGGGATATTTCTTTGCGGAGTTTATCAAGGACTATCCCCGCGGGACAGTCATCTCCGGGGTGAAGGATAGCGAAGGACACCGTGTATTCCTTTTTGTATGTCCCGAAGGCGAGTCGTTGGCCGACAGTCTGAAGGCCAAAGCCTTGCCGCGCGAGCGGGTGCTTCATGCCGATGAACTGTTGGAGAAAGCGGAAAGCTTCGAACAGATGCATCGGAAGAAGAGCCGTCAGGACACGGCCACTCTTTTCCGCGAGGGGGCTCCTTTCCCCGACTTCTGCCACACCGACGTTGACGGTGAGGAGTGGGGCAACGCCAAGGTGCGGGGCCGTGTGATGGTGCTCAACGTCTGGTATTCGGGTTGTGGCCCTTGCCTCAAGGAGATGCCCGAGCTCTCGCAGTGGAAAGACGAACTGCCCGACGTGGTGTTCCTCTCGGCCAACTTCGAGAAGCCCGAGGTGGTGCGCCGCATCACCCAGAAGCGGGGCTTCAACTGGCACCACCTGGCCAACGACGACCAGTTTATCCGCCTAATGGGGCAGCAGGGATTCCCTATGACGGTGGTGGTGGATCGTAAGGGCGTGGTGCGCAGCATCGTACACGGCACCAACGAGACCAAACGGGCTGCCCTGCGACAGACTATCGAAGATTGCTTAAGTAAATAAAAATTATTATTTAAATAAAAATTTTCCAAATCCATGAAACATCTGCTCCAGCGGCTCTGCGTGAGCCTGCTACTCTTCTGCCCGACGGCACTCCTTGCCCAACTCAAAGTCTCTGTGATGGGCGATTCCTACTCCACCTACGAGGGCTACATGTCCCCCTCCACCAACCTCAGCTGGTATGCCGGCAAGGACGGCCGCGAGGGTGTCAAGCGCAACGATGTGAAGCTGGTGGAGCAGACCTGGTGGCACCTGCTCACCTCCGACCCTGCCTATACGCTGGAGCGCAACAACTCCTACTCAGGCTCCACCATCTGCCACACGGGCTACAGGAAGGAGGACTTCTCCGACCGATCGTTCATCACCCGCGTGCACAACCTGGGACAGCCGGACATCATCCTCGTCTTTGGTGGCACCAACGACAGCTGGGCCAAGTCGCCCATCGGTGAATACCAGCACTTCGGCTGGACCAAGGCCGACCTCATGGCCTTCCGCCCCGCTTTCTGCTACCTGCTCCACCAGCTGCGCGAACTCTACCCTGGCGTGCGCATTGTCAACATCACCAACACCTTGCTCAGTGCCGAAGTGACGGAGTCCATGGCCGAGGTGTGCCGCCACTACCAGGTGGAGAACATCCTGCTACACGACATCGACAAGCAGGCAGGTCATCCCTCCATCCAGGGAATGCAGAGCATCTGTCAGCAGGTGAAGGCTGTGCTGGATCAACCTGGTTCGAAAGCCCGGTAGGTCAGCCATTAGCTACCTCTGGCAAATCGTCTTCATCCACGCGAAGAGCTCTGCCAAGGCATAGTCGCCAGCGTGGGGACGGTTCCAAGGCAGCTTGAAGTCTACCTGCTGACCGTTGTTCTGGAGCTTCAAGGCCAGACAGACCGGAACAGGAAAGGATGTGTCTCGGTCTCTGGCCCCATGGCGGATGTACCAGTGAGGAGCCTTCGTGGCCTGCGGGTCGGCAATGAAGTTCATGGGGTTCATCAGGTAGACCAGACGATTCAGACGCTCATCGATGCGTGCGTCGGGTTGTCCTGTTGCCTTGCGCAGCGAATAGTCGGTGAAGTGGGCCGTGTTGCCACGATCGTCGCCAAATTCCTCGTTCTCACCGCTCGGACGACCACCGGCCACTCCTTCGCTGTCGAAGGCGGCAGGAGTTTTGAGTCGGATGGTGGTCACCACATAGTTGAGGTACCGTTCCAAGTCCAGATCCACGATGTACTCCCCCTGCCGTCCGCTCCAGTTGCCCCGGCTGAACACAAAGCCCAGACTGTCAGCAATTTCGGCTCCGGCATCCTTGGCGTGCTGGGCACTCTCTATAAGAAGCTGCTTGAGGTAGTCGCGGCAGTTGTCGGCTGTCAGTGGTTCGCCATCGGGCTTCCGCAGGCACAGGCCGTTCAGGTAGTCAGGATAGAGTGCCGCCAGCTCGGCCGACACGGCGGCCTGCTCCTCGGTCAGTGGTCGAGTCACCCCATTGGTGCATCCATACAGCCATTCGTAGGCCATGTCGGCGTGTTCTAGGTCGATGATGGGGCAGTAGCACACGGCGGCAAACACATCGTCCCGCTCCGGGCAGGCGCCCATTTCCCGCAGCCAAGGCTCATATAGGGGGTGGTTGCCCGTGGGTCCCAGTAGCGACGACAAGGCTCCACCGGCACTGGTGCCGTCGGAGATGATGCGTTCGGCGTCGCCCGGCATCTCTTTGTCAAAGTGGCGCAGGTAGCGCACGGCCGCTTTCAGGTCGAGCAGTCCTTTGGGAGCCCGTCCTGTGAAGAGGGTGTTCCCCTCACTGTCAGTCACCTGTGAGTTTCGCCCACGTGCGCCGGGGATGGCTACCACATATCCCTCGGCCAGTGCCCGGCCAGAGGC
>CAMGAL010000176.1 GCA_946007445.1 uncultured Mediterranea sp. | reverse complement strand
TGACATGACAAAGATAGCAATTAAATCAGACAAAATCACTCCTTTCGGCGGAATTGTCTGGGTCATGCAACAATTTGGTGCATATCCGCCGGCACTGGCTTGAGGCCAAAAACGAAAACCGCAAGGCCGCGCAATGGTTCCTTGACAGAATAGCCGGACTCTATCATATCGAGCATGAGTGCGACCGTCTCGGTCTGAACTTCGAGGCACGCAAGGCGGAGCGTCAAGCCAAATCCAGGCCCATCATGGAGGAAATGAAGAAATGGATGGAGACCGAAGGGATGAGGTATAGCGAAGGCTCCCTGACAGGTAAAGCCGTCACCTATGCCTATACCCGATGGGACAACATGATGCGCATACTCGATGACGGACAGTTGCTGCCCGACAACAACCTTGCCGAGAACGAGATTCGTCCCATCACGCTCGGACGCAAGAACTACATGTTCTGCGGCAACCATGAGTCAGCCGGAAATATGTGCGTCATACAGTCTCTGCTGGCCACATGCCGTAACCACGACATCAATCCGCGCCTCTACCTCAACTCTGTCATAGCCTCAATGCCATACTTCGATAAGGCTTCCCGGACGGATCTTATCCAGCTTCTTCCCCATAAATGGAAAGAATATCATCCCGGAGCGATCATGGAAACGCCGGTACGATAACTCGCAAAGTGAGACCTCCAACCCAATACGACATCGTCTACAACTTGATTAAGTTGTAGACGATGTCGATATATTTTGGAACTCAAACTGGTAGTTGAGTTAATGCTTACGATTATCACTCCAAATGTCGGATAACCCAATTTTTCGTATGGGATATCAAATAAGATGCATAATCGAAGGCAGTCAAAAGTTAGAACAGACAACAACCTGGGTGAATCAGCATCCTTCGGTTGAGAGAGTCGTTTTGTCACGTTCCCCTTTGATTTTTCATGGGAATCTCCTATCTTTACCGCCGTAATACCAGTAACCATGACAAAACACCTCTTGATACACTTTCTGCTATGCTGGGCCATCCTCCCCTGTCTATGGGGGCAAGACCACGCTGCATTTACCCACTACTCGACAGAAGACGGCCTGTCGCAAAACACGGTGATGAACATCCTGCAAGACCGGGATGGCAACATGTGGTTCTCCACCTGGGATGGATTGAACAAATTCGACGGCTATGAATTCCGCACCTTCAAAGCTCGCGAAAAGCAGGGAATACCCCTGACACACAACCGCATTGACCAAATGACCGAAGACAGCCACGGATACCTGTGGCTGCTGACCTACGACAACCATACCTATAGGCTGGACCCCCGCACGGAGGAGTTGCTGCAGATACCCAACCAAGACGAGGAGGCCTTCTCCATGCCGGTCTACACCATCCAGCTGCTGTCGGGAGGCTCCGTATGGCTGCTGTCGCAGAAAGAGGGCGCCGTATGGATACAGCAGGCGGCGGACAATGACTCTCTCCGGTCGGTATGGCTCTCCCCCCGGCATCCCCGATTCCCCATCGAACGGGTCTACACGGTGTATGAAGACCAGCAACATCGGGAGTGGCTGCTGACGAACAACGGACTGGGCTTGCTCCGTCCTGGCGAAAAGGAGCCTACGGCCTACTTTGTGGGCAAAGGTATCAAGCAGGAGAAGGTGAGCCAGGCCTTCTATGCCGCCACCGAACTCGCCGGCTCACTCTTCTTTGCCTCCGATGGAGGGCGCGTGTGGCGGCTCGACGACCGGTTGGGCGATTTCGACCTCATCCAGCTGCCGGCCTCCTCTCCGGTGGTAGCCTTGCAGCCCATCGACGAGAGTGTGGTAGTGATGGCTACCGCCAAAGACGGATTCTTCCTCTACAACACCGCTACGAGTGAAGTGGAGAAACAGGTAGCAGCCTCGCAGCTCCCCCGAGCCCCCATCCGCTCGCTCTACCGCGACCGGCAAGGCGAGGTATGGATAGAGCAGGAAGTGCCCGGCACAGTGGCCCACTACAACCCTCATACACAGACGGTCCAGACGGAACACATGGAGGTGGAGTCCACGAAGACAACACGCTCCTATCCGGCATTCCACATCCACGAAGACGTAAGAGGTACCCTCTGGGTGCATCCCTACGGGGGAGGATTCGGCTACTACGACAGAAAAAGCGGTTCGCTGAAGGCCTTTCACAATGCACTCCGTTCGTCGGACTGGCGCTTCTCCAACAAGATACATGCCGCCTACTCCGACCGTCAAGGGAACCTCTGGCTCAGCACGCACTCCAAGGGACTGGAGAAAGTGACCTTCCGCACCTTCCATTTCACCATGCACAGCCCACGGCCCGACGTGCCCTACGAGACTCTGAGCAACGAGGTGCGTGCCCTCTGCCCCGACCGGGACGGACATCTGTGGATGGGCACCAAGGACGGTTACCTCTGGGTAGGCAACTCCCGGCATGAATTTTTAGGCTATCTGACCGAACGAGGCACCGTAGCCCGACAGGGCGCACCGCTAGATGGCACCGTATACGACGTGATGGAGGACAGCAAGGGCACCTTGTGGATTTCGACCAAAGGGGCAGGACTCGTCAAGGCCGAGCCTACAGGCCGGCCCTTGACCTACAAGCTGACGCGCTACCGGTCGGAGGGCGGCAATATATTCAGCCTGAGCGATGACGACGTGTATGACACCTACGAAGACCGCCATGGGCGCATCTGGGTGGCTACCTTTGCCGGCGGCGTCAACTACCTGACCCAAGACGAAGAGGGACAGGACATCTTCATCAACTACCGAAACCGTCTCAAAGGGTATCCCATCGACGTATGCTACAAATCGCGTTGCATTACGGGCGACCAGCAAGGCAACATCTGGATAGGCACTACGGTGGGGGCACTGCGCGTGCCCGATGACTTCCGTACACCGGGCGAAGCCCGCTTCTACCACTACGAACATCGCCCGGGCACGGCCAATGGATTGGCGGGAAACGATGTACTCTTTATCCTGTCCACAAATGCCGGCGAGCTCTACCTGGCCACCTACGGCGGAGGAGTGAACCGTCTGACCGGCATCCAGGCCGACGGCAGTGCCACCTTCCATGCCTACACGGGGATCGACGGACTGCCCTCGGACGTAGTCATGGGCCTCTGTGCCGACCACAACGGCAACCTCTGGATGAGTACAGATAACAACCTGAGCAAGTTCAGCCCCACCGAACAGCACTTCGAGAACTTCAGCTGCAAGCACGAATATCCGCACATCCGCTTCAATGAGGCATCGGTAGCCACCCTGCCTGATGGGCAGCTACTGTTCGGCACGAACCTGGGTGTCCTCTCGATGTATCCCGATTCGCTGACCAAAAGCACCTATGTGCCTCCCATCGTCTTTTCCGGCGTGTGGATAGGCGGAGGAAACGAAGACGAAGGTGCCTTGCGCTCCATGTCCGGCGAGGGAAGCCCTCTGGTGCTGGCATCCAATGAGCATACGTTTACCATCCGTTTTGCAGCCCTCGACTACGCAGAGCCGCAAGCCATCCGCTATGCCTACAGGCTCGAAGGTTTCGACACCTCCTGGAACATGGTGGGCACCCGCCGCACAGCTACCTACACCAACCTGCCTCCGGGTAGGTACCTCCTCCAAGTACGCTCTACCAATGCCGATGGGGTATGGACCGACAACGTGCGTTCGCTCCCCGTAGAGGTCAAGCCTGCCTGGCACCAGACCATCTGGGCCGATCTGGCCTGTGTGCTGCTCATCGCCGCCTTCATCGTCGGAGCGGTATATGTGCTCTTCACCATCTACCGGCTCCGCCACAAGGTGGTCGTGGAGAGGCAGTTGTCCGACCTCAAACTACGTTTCTTCACCGACATCTCCCACGAATTGCGTACTCCGCTGACACTCATAGCCGGTCCGGTGGAATACCTGCTTCAACAGAAAGAGCTGCCTCCTTCGCTGCGCCCCCAGATGGAGGTGGTGGAGCGCAATACGCAACGCATGCTCCGGTTGGTGAACCAGATACTGGACTTCCGCAAGATTCAGAACCACAAGATGAAGCTCCAAGTACAATGTCTGCCCGTAGTGGCTTTCACCCGACGCATCATGCACAACTTCGACTCCATGGCCAAGGAGCACCGTATCAGCTACCTACTGGAAGCCGAGGCCGAAGAGATCCAGCTCTATGTAGATGCCGACAAATTCGAAAAGATACTCTACAACCTGCTCTCCAACGCCTTCAAATACACACCAGACGGCCGTGCCATCACAGTCGTTATCCAAGAGAACGAACAGTCGGTCTTGTTGGGAGTCAAAGCCCGTGGCATCGGCAGACCCGCTCACAAGCGGAGCTCTATCTTCATAAGCTTCGAAAATCTGGTAGACCGCAAAATCTTCCAAGTGGACAGCACCGGCATCGGCCTCTCGCTGGTCAAGGAACTGGTAGCCATGCATGGAGCAACTATCCAAGTGGAAAGTCAGGAGGGAGAAGGCAGTTGCTTCACAGTGACATTCCTTAAGGGAAAAGAGCATTTTGACCCCTCCTGTGTCGAATTCCTCCAAGGCGATGGAGTCAACCTGCAGGCACTCCCCTCGTCCTCCTCACCGGATCAGGAAACGGACAACCCGGCGAATGAGAATCCCGACCGGGAAACCATGCTTATCGTCGAAGACAATGCGGAACTTCGTCTTTTCCTACATGGAATTTTTTCATCGGAATACCACATCATCGAGGCCAACAATGGCCGTGAAGGTTGGGAGAAGGCCCTTCATCTGCTACCCGACATCATCATCAGCGACATCATGATGCCCGAAAAAGATGGTCTGGAACTGACACACGACCTGCGCCGCGAAATGACCACCAGCCACATTCCCATCGTGCTGCTGACAGCCAAGACTTCGTTTGAGAACAAACTGGAGGGACTGGAACAAGGAGCAGACGACTACATCACCAAGCCCTTCAGTGCAGTGTATCTGCAAGCCCGCGTGCGCAATCTGCTGGCCCAGCGACAGAAATTGCAGGAGAGCTATCGCACCGACCTGATGCCGGCCGTGCCTGCAAGTGGCGAGAAGGTCCCCTCTGCCGCCACC
>CAMGAL010000175.1 GCA_946007445.1 uncultured Mediterranea sp. | reverse complement strand
CCTGCGCCGGATGTGTGCCGACAGCACAGCCTTCCGCCGCTTCTTGGAGGTGACACCCCGCCGCCCCTTGGAGGAGCTTCGGGAGGAGCTGTCCACCATCCTGACCACCATCGAGCGCGAAGGCTATCCCGCCGACCTGCCCGCCTGGGACGAGGCTGTGGTGGGAGGTGCCGACCGCATCATCCCTCCGGCCAACCAACTGGCTGCCTGGCAAAGCCTGAACGTGCCGGTACGCACCACCGAGGATGCCCACTACGACTACTCCCTGTTTGAACACTATCTGAACGACCTATGGACAAACGACTGATAGCCGAACGCTTTGCCCGCGCCCGGGGCACCTATACCCGCGAGGCGAAAGTGCAGCTGCAAGTGGCCGAGAAGATGCTCCGCCTCGTGGAGCAGCATCGCAACCGCCGCCCCCTGCAGCAGGTGGTGGAGTTCGGCTGCGGCACGGGCCTCTACTCCCACCTGCTGGTGGAGCGGCTGGGTCCTGCCCCCCTGCTGCTCAACGACCTCTGTCCCGAGATGGAGGAGCTGGTAGGCTCGCTGCCTGCCCGCTTCGTGGCCGGCGATGCCGAGGCCTTGCCCCTGCCTGCCGGCACCGACCTCATCACCTCCTGCTCCACGCTGCAGTGGTTTGTCTCACCTGCCCGCTTCTTCTCCCGTTGCCACGAAGCCCTGGCCGAGGGAGGAGTGCTGGCCGTCAGTACCTTCGGGCCGGACAACCTGCGTGAGATTCGTGCCCTCACCGGCAACGGCCTCACCTATCCGACCCTCAGCGAGCTGACCCGTATGCTTCGCGAGGCAGGCCTGCAGGTGCTCCATGCCGAAGAGGAAGAGGCCACCCTGACCTTCGCCTCGCCCCTCGAAGTGCTGCGCCACCTGCAGCGCACCGGCGCCACCGGCACGGGCAACCACATCTGGACGCGCGGCAAACTACAGCAGTTTGAGGCCTCCTACCGGCAGCGTTTTGCCCTCGCCGAAGGCGTGTCGCTCACCTACCATCCCATCTATCTCCTTGCACAAAAAGAAAATAACTACCAGATATGATTTACTTCATCAGTGGCATCGACACCGATGCCGGAAAAAGTTACTGCACCGCTTGGCTGGCCAAGCAACTGATGGCACAAGGCAAACGTGTCATCACCCAGAAATTCATCCAGACCGGCAATGTAGGCCACTCGGAGGACATCGACCTCCACCGCCGCCTCATGGGCACAGGCCCCCTGCCCGAAGACCGCGAGGGGCTCACCATGCCCGAAATCTACTCCTATCCCTGCTCGCCCCACCTGGCAGCCCGGATAGACAACCGCCCCATCGACTTCGAGAAGATAGAACGTGCCACCCACGAATTGGCACGACGCTATGACATCGTGCTGGTGGAGGGTGCGGGCGGACTGATGGTACCCCTGAAGGAGGAGTATCTGACCATCGACTATATAGCCGACCACCATTATCCCCTGGTCTTCGTCACCTCCGGCAAGTTGGGCAGCATCAACCACACCCTGCTTAGCCTAGAGGCCATCCGTAGCAGGGGCATGGAGCTGGCCTTCGTGCTCTACAACCTCTATCCGACGGTAGAGGACACCACCATCCTAGAAGACACGAAGCAATATATCCAAACTTATCTGAAACACCATTTCCCGGAAACGCATTTCCTGGAAGTGCCAGTAATTAAATAAGGAGTTAAAGGAGATAAAGGAGTTAAGGAGTTATCACTCCGCTACGCTCCGTTAGGAGTTAAAGCCAATACACAGAGTATCGACTATAACTCCTAAGGCCCGAATGGGCCGATAACTCGTCTAACTACTTAACTCCTAAAAAAACTCCTCTAACTACAAAAATAAAAACTACAAATGATGCCCTCCATCCTCATCTACATAGCCGCTGCCCTGCTGCTGGTGCAACTGCTCTACTACTTCTGCCTCTACCAACGCATCTACCGCCACAACTGCGCGGTGGAGAGATGCGAGATACACTTCCACTCCGACTGCCCGCCTCTGTCGGTCATCATCACTGCCAACGAGTCCGTCGAGCAGCTGCGCCGCCACCTGCCCGCCATCCTGACGCAGGACTATCCGCGATACGAGGTGATTGTTGTCGACGAAGGCCCCGATGCCGACAGCGAGGAGCTGATGGGCCTACTCCAGAAGCAGTACCCCCACCTCTACCACAGCTTTGTGCCCGCCTCGTCGCGCTACGTCAGCCGCCGCAAGCTGGCCATTACCTTAGGCATCAAGGCTGCGCAGTACGACTGGGTGGTGCTGACCCACGCCGACTGCCACCCCGCCAGCGACCAGTGGCTGCGCCTCCTGGCCCGCCACTTCACGCCCCACACCGAGGTGGTCATCGGACACAGCGGCTACCAGCCCGCCCGGGGGTGGCTGGCTCGCATGGCCGACTTCGACAATCTGTTAGCCTCCATGCGCCGATGGGGACTGGCCTTGGCAGGAATGCCCTACATGGGCATAGGCTGCAACCTGGCCTACCGCAAGGAGCTGTTCTATCGGGTCAAGGGATTCTCCACCCACCTGCACCTGCAGCGGGGCGAGGACGACCTCTTTGTCAACCAAGTGGCCAACGCCGACAATACGCGGGTGGAGTGTTCGCCCCAGGCCGCGATGCGCCGCGAGCCGCCTGTGCGTAGCAAGGAGTGGTGGAACGAAAAGGTGAGCTATGCCTACACCGCCCGCCACTATCGGGGCGTGCAGCGCTGGATAGCCGGCGGCGAGACCTTCAGCCGCCTGGCCTTCTATGGCTGCAACACGGCAGCCCTGGTCAGCGCCCTGCTGGCCGCGCAATGGGCAGTGGCCGGCGCCGCCTTGGCACTGGGCATCGTGCGTTGGGGAGTGCAGCTCCACGTGTTCCGTCAGGCAGCCTGCTCGCTGGGCGAGCCACATCGCTTCTACACCACCCTGCCCCTGTTCGACCTGCTGCAGCCGCTGCAGTCGCTCCGCAGCAAGGTGGCGGCCCGCTTTCTCCACGCTACTCGTAGCGCATGGACTGAGCAGGCCTGATGCGGGTGATGAGGTAGGAAGGGCCCAGCAGCATGAGCAGCGACACCAGCAGCGTGCCCACATTGAGCAGCAGCCAGTAGACGAAAGGCAGCGACACGGGCACACGATCCATGTAGTAGGTGGCAGGGTCGAGACGCATCACCCCCGTCCACCGCTGCACGAAGTAGCAGAGCAGCCCCAGCAGATTGCCCCACACCATCCCCTTGCCGATGAGGAACACAGCCAGCCAGAGGAAGAGATGGCGGATGGAGGTGTTGCACGCGCCCAAGGATTTGAGCAGGCCGATGGTGGCCGTGCGCTCGATGATGAGGATGAGCAGCCCCGATATCATCGTGAAGCCTGCTACGCCCACCATGAGAATCAGAATGACCCAGATGTTCACGTCGAGGATGCCGAGCCAAGAGAAGACTTGCGGATGGAGCTGCTCCACGTTGCGCACGCAGTAGGCCTGCCCGTAGGCATCCTCCGCTCCGCTGAGGTCGGTGGCCAGGTCGTAGGTGGTCTCTTCCAGTGAGGCACCCGGCCGTAGCTGCAGCTCCACGCCCGTGACCCGCTCGCGGCTCCCGCCGGTCAGCCGGTTCACCCTGCAGAGGTCGGTGAGCAGGAAGCGGTTGGCATCCTCCGCAAGGGTGGGCGGGTGGAGCCCCACCACCCGGAGACGGCGGGCGCGGATGTCGGTTTGGATATAGTAGGTATCCATCTTGTCGCCCAACTTCAAGTGCAGCTTGTCGGCCAAGGTCTTGGAGAGCACCACGCGGTTGGTGGTGGCCGAATCACTGAACATCGGTATCTCCCCCTCTACCAGGTGACGGCGGAAGAAGCTGAGGTCATACTCCGGCCCCACCCCCTTGAGCACCATGCCCTGAAAGGCGACCTCGGTCTTGATCATGCCGGCCTTCATCGAGAAGCGCTGCACGCGCTTCACCTGCGGATGGTCGGCAAGCACAGCCCGCAGGCTGTCGTCCACCACCACAGGAGGTGTCTCCACCGACTGGGCAGCCTCGAGGTTGCCCACCTGTATGTCGCCGCCGAAGCCCGCGATTATCTCCCGTATCTGGCTCTTGAAGCCTACGATGACCGCCACGGCCACAATCATCACGGCCAGGCCGATGGCAATGCCAATGGTGGCTATCAGCACAGCCGGCCGCGACACCTGCCGTTTGTCGGCCTCCGTGCCGCGATACATCCTGCGGGCGATGAAGAGGGGGAAGTTCATATCATTTTCTTTGCTTTTCTATGCCGGCTGTAGGGGCGGACCTGCGTGTCCGCCCTAGTACACATGCTTTGGCATTCCGGGCGGACACATAGGTCCGCCCCTACAAGATTCACCTACGAGCTACAAGTCTCACTCCACACGCCCCGGATAGGCTTCCAGAGCCTTCTGCAGCACCACAAGGGCACGGGTCAGGTCTTCCTTCTTCAGCACGTAGGCGATGCGCACCTCGTTGCGGCCGGCACCGGGCGTGGTGTAGAAGCCCGAGGCGGGAGCCATGAAGACCGTCTGGCCCTCGTACTCGAAGTCGGAGAGGCACCAGGCGCAAAACTTGTCACTGTCGTCCACCGGCAGGCGGGCCACCGTGTAGAAGGCACCCATGGGGATGGGCGAATAGACCCCGGGGATGCGGTTGAGCCCGTCGATGAGGCACTTGCGCCGCTCCACATACTCGTCGTAGGTGTCGCGCAGGTAGTCGGGGTCGGCCTCCAGAGAGGCCTCGGCAGCTATCTGTCCGATGAGGGGCGGGCTGAGGCGTGCCTGGCAGAACTTCATCACCGCCTCGCGGATCTCCTTGTTCTTCGTGATGAGGGCGCCGATGCGGATGCCGCACTCCGAGTAGCGCTTCGACACCGAGTCGATGAGCACCACATTCTGCTCGATGCCCTCCAGGTGGCAGGCTGAGATGTAGGGCGAGCCGGTGTAGATGAACTCGCGGTACACCTCATCGGAGAAGAGGAAGAGGTCGTACTTCTTCACCAGGTCGCGTATATGGTTCATCTCGCGCCGCGTGTAGAGGTAGCCCGTGGGATTGTTGGGGTTGC
>CAMGAL010000174.1 GCA_946007445.1 uncultured Mediterranea sp. | reverse complement strand
GACAAGCCCATTGGCAGAATTAAGTATGCACTAAATTAATTCCGCCAACAGGTTAATTTATAAATATAGTCCATGAAAACAAGGAATAGCATAATCGGTTTGGCATGTCTGCTGGCAACGGCAGGATGTGCCGGGCAGCAGGAAGAAGTCCCTCGCTGTGTGAATACCCTTCGGGCACCGGCCTATCCGCTGGTGACCATCGATCCCTATACCAGCGCATGGTCGATGCAGGATAATCTGTATGACGGCCCCGTGCGCCATTGGACGGGTCGCAGTTTCCCTCTGCTGGGGGTGCTCACAGTGGATGGAGAGAGTTATCGCTTCCTCGGACAGGAAGATCGGCAGCTGAATACCCTGCTGCCCTGCTCGGAAGAGGAGACCTGGCAGGGGAGTTTCACACTGACCCAGCCCAAAGAGGGGTGGGAAAGACTGGGATTTGACGACACCGCCTGGAAGAGAGGCGCAGCGGCCTTCGGAACGAAGGAGAGCGAACAGGTGGCACAGACGCAGTGGGGCACTCCACACATTTGGGTGCGTCGAAGCTTCACACTATCCGACGATTTGTCCGGACGTCCCATCTACCTTGACTATACGCACGATGACGATGTGACCATCTATATCAACGGCATCAAGGTGGTGGAGACGGGTGATGCCTGCGCCAAGCATGTGCAGCTGAAGCTGACAGATGAGGTGACCGCTTCGCTGAGAAAGGGAGATAACCTTATAGCTGCTACCTGCCACAACCGCCGTGGAAATGCGTTGCTGGATTTTGGCCTGAAAGAGGAGAAGAAGGAGTATCTGCGCTTCGCCCGTTCGGCCGTGCAGCGTCTGGCAGACGTGCAGGCCACCCAGACACACTACACGCTGGAGTGTGGAGCAGTGGAGCTGAAGTTGAGCTTCACAGCACCCCTGCTGCTGGAGGAGATGGAGATGGTGTCGCGGCCGGTCAACTACTTGACGTACAGCCTGACTTCCAAAGACGGACGTTCCCATGAGGTGAGTCTCCACTGGGAGGCGGGTCCGCAATGGGCGCTGGACGAGCCGGAGCAACCATCGGTGATTGAGTGTGTAGAGGAGGGTAGCCTGAGTGGTGTCAGGGCTGGCAGTGTGCGACAAGACATCCTCGGCAAGCGCGGTGATGACGTACGTATAGATTGGGGCTACTTCTACCTCATGGCCCCTAAGGGTGAGGCCGTCAGCCACATCGACCACGAGAACGGATGTATGACACTGCAGCGCGACTTAGGCTGCGTGGAGCAGGCCGCTGGTCATCTGCTACTGGCGTATGACGATATCTACTCCATCCAATACTTTGGCCAGAACCTGCGTCCCTACTGGAACAGACAGGAAGACCAGACCATCGGTAGCCAGCTGGCCAAGGCGGAGAAGGAGTACGGGCAGCGCATGACGCAGTGCGAGGCTCTGGACCGTGAGCTGATGGAGAAAGCCACGAAGGTGGGCGGACGTGCCTATGCCGAGCTGTGCGCACTGGCCTACCGACAGGCCATCGCTGCCCACAAGCTGGTGCAGACGGCCGAAGGCGAGACACTCTACCTCTCGAAGGAGAACTTCAGCAATGGCTCGATAGGTACGGTGGATGTAACCTACCCCTCGGCCCCGCTCTTCCTACTCTACAATCCGGAACTGCTGAAGGGCATGATGAACCCCATCTTCCACTATACGGAGAGCGGACGCTGGAAAAAGCCCTTTGCTGCCCATGATGTGGGTACCTATCCGCTGGCCAACGGACAGACTTATGGGGGAGACATGCCAGTGGAGGATTGTGGTAACATGCTGTTTCTGACGTCTGCAATTGCTGCCGTAGAAGGACATGCCCAATATGCCGAAAGTCACTGGAAGTCGCTGACCGAATGGGTGGCCTATCTGGAGAAGCATGGACTGGATCCTGACAACCAGCTCTGTACAGATGACTTTGCCGGTCACTGGGCGCACAATGCCAACCTCTCGGTAAAGTCCATCGTGGCCATAGGCTGCTACAGCCAGTTGGCCGCTGCTTTGGGGCAACAGGAAGTGGCGAAAAAGTATTATGATTTGGCCAAGGAAATGGCCGGGCAGTGGATGAAGCTGGCGGACGATGGTGATCACTATCGTCTGGCTTTCGACCGTCCGAATACCTGGAGCCAGAAATACAACCTCGTGTGGGACAAGTTGCTTAAGTGGGGGCTTTTCCCCGAAGAGGTGGCTCAGAAGGAACTGGCCTACTACCTGAAGCAGCAGCGCCGCTATGGTCTGCCTCTGGACTGCCGCGAGAGTTATACCAAGACGGATTGGGTCATCTGGACAGCTACCATGGCCCCTGATAGCGAGACCTTCGAGGCCCTGGTGGAACCCATACACCGCATGATGAACGAGACGGAGAGCCGTGTGCCTATGTCCGACTGGATGCAGACCGACTCTGCCCGCCAGCGGGGATTTCAAGCCCGTTCGGTGGTGGGAGGCTACTTCATCCGTCTGCTGGAAGCGAAACTTAATCAATCTTCAATATTAACCTTTTAATCAAAAAAAATTAAACAACATGAGTAAACAGTTAACTTTATTGATGGCCTGTTTGCTGACTGTCACGGCTTATGCTCAGAACGTCCTGATGAAGGGCGTCGTGACCGATGTGAACAGAGAACCCTTGCCGGGTGTGAATGTAATGGTGAAAGGCTCTACGCTGGGCACCATCACCGATTTGGACGGACGTTTCCAACTGAACGGTCCGAAAGGTGCCACGTTGGTCTTCTCCTTCGTAGGCCTGCAGTCGCAGGAGGTGCCCTATAAGGGGCAGACATTGGTCGTTGTATTGAAAGACGATGCCCAGGCGCTGGAAGAAGTTGTGGTGGTGGGCTACGGCACGATGCGCAAGAAGGACCTGACCGGTTCGGTCATCCAGGTACGTCCCGACAAGCTGGCCAATGAGAACCCCAAGACTGTGCAGGATATCCTGCGTGGTACGCCCGGTCTGAACGTGGGCTACAATGCTGATGCCAAGGGCGGTGGCTCGCTCTCTATCCGTGGTCAGCGCTCGCTCTACACCGACGGTGGGCACAACGACCCGTTGCTGATACTGGATGGCATGATGTTCTACGGTGAACTCTCGGAAATCAATCCCGACGACATTGGGCAGATTGATGTCCTGAAGGATGCCTCGGCGGCAGCTGTCTATGGAGCCAAGGCGGCCAATGGTGTCATTATCATCACCACCAAGAAGGGGCGTCAGGGCAAGCCCGTGGTCAATGTATCGGCTAACCTAGGCCTGATGCAGCGCAGTGCCTATCGCGAACGCTTCAAGCCCGCAGGCTACCTGCAGCACTACTCTGACTGGAGAGCCAAGAATACCTATGGTGCCGACGAAAACGGCAATTGGGCAGCCTATCAGAGCGGTTTCTACAAGGGCAAGTACGACTACTTCACCAATCCCGCCAAACTGAAGGATGTAGACCTCGACACTTGGAGAAGCTATACCGAGAATGAAGAGGGAGAGTCCGACCTCAGCATCTGGGCCAAGCGTCTGGGCTTCACTGGCAACGTGTTGCAGAACATCCTCGATGGTAAGACTACCGACTGGGAAGACTTGTCCTTCCGTACGGGCTTCAACCAAGACTACAATGCCAGTGTCAGTGGTGCTTCCGACAAGGTGGACTACTACTTCTCGATGGGCTACCTACGCAATGAGGGTGCCCTGATAGACGACACCTACCATGCCATCCGAGCCAACATGAAGCTTAATGCCAAGGTGACTGACTGGCTGGAGATAGGGGCCAACGTCAACTTCCAAGATCGCTCGGACGGCAGCATCGATCTGGACGAGGACGCCTTCATGCGCAACAGTCCGTATGCAGACTTCCGGGACGAAGAGGGGAAATACCTGCAATACCCCAATGACGATACCCACTCGCAGCGCGGCTACAACTACTACTTCCAGCGCCAGTATCTGGAGCTGGAGAAGGGCTACACCGTGCTCAACTCCATCTTCAACGCCAAAGTGAAGCTGCCCTTCGGCATCACCTACCAGTTCAATGCCGCTCCGCGCTACCAGTTCTTCTACGACCGCTACTTCATGTCGGCCGACCTGCCGGGCAGCAACCCTAACGATCGCGGAGCCAACCGCGAGCAGGCCAAGCGTTTCGACTGGTCGTTGAACAATACCATCACCTGGGACCACACGTTCGACGACGTTCACCATGTGGTGCTCACCCTGGCTCAGGAAGCCGAAGAGCGCCGCTACTGGCAAGACCGCATCGAGGCCCGCAACATCCTGCCCTCCGACGCACTGGGTTTCCACAACACCCAGAACGGCTCTAAGGAGAACAGTTCCTACTCCACCAACGACTCCCACGAGACGGCCGACGGCTTGCTGGCCCGCCTCTTCTACTCCTACGATGACCGTTACATGCTGACCACCTCCATCCGTCGCGACGGATATTCGGCTTTCGGATCCTCCAATCCCTATGCCTGGTTTCCCTCGGTAGCCTTGGCATGGAACTTCGGCAACGAGAAGTTCATGCAGAAGCCCCTGCAGGCCATCCGCATGAGCAGTGGTAAGCTGCGCGTCTCCTATGGTGGCAACGGTAACCGTTCCCTCTCCAGCCCCTACGTGGCGCTGGCTAATCTCTATGCCGGTGGCGGTGCCTATCAGGGCTACCTCAACAAGAGCGGCGAGCTCGACCTGATGCGCTACCTCATGGCCGACCGCATGGCCAATCCCACCCTGCAGTGGGAGAAGACCAAGTCCTGGAACTTCGCTCTGGACTTCGGCTTCCTCGACGACCGTCTGACCGGTACGCTCGACTTCTACGTCATGCACACCAACGACATGATCATGAGCCAGCCTCTGCAGAGCTTCACGGGCTTCTCCAATATCACCACCAACCTCGGACAGGTGGACAACACCGGTGTGGAACTCTCGCTCAGCTCAACCAATATCCGAAACAAGAATTTTGAGTGGAACACCACCTTCAACATCTCCTACAACAAGAACCGCATCAAACACCTCTTCTACGAGTATCAGGACATCTACGACATCAATGGAAACCTGGTGGGCCGTAAGGAGATGGACTATAAAACCAGCAGCTGGTTCATCGGTAAACCCATCAATGAAATCTGGAACTACAAGGTGAC
>CAMGAL010000173.1 GCA_946007445.1 uncultured Mediterranea sp. | reverse complement strand
GGGGCGGGGGCGGGTCTTGGTTGATGTGCGGGACCTTGCGCTCGCGTACGGACTGGATGCTGAAGCCGTGTAGGACGTGGCCGATATAGAGGCAGTCGTCGCCACCGGCTGCTACGGTCCATACTTGGTCGTCGGGCCAGCAGGGGAGGGTAGAACTGTTGTAGTGGGTGAAGTGTCTGTTGCTCTTGTCGAAGTGCTCCACACCATGCCAATAGGTGGATATCCACAGTCCCTCCGTGCCGTCGGCAATGACGTGTGTAATGTCGTCGGTGATGAGGCTATGCGGGTTGTCGGGCTCGTGGCGGTAGGTGTGGAAAGTCTGCTGGGCGTAGTTGTAGGCATTCAGACCGGCACGTTGGGTGGCAATCCACAGCACGGAGTCGACAGGGTCGTCCAGCAGGGCATTCAGTTCGTTGCCGGAGAGACCGGACTGCAGGTTGGCCTCTTCTTTATAATAGGTGTGGAACCGCAGTCCGTCGAAGCGGTTCAATCCCTCTTCGGTGGCCAGCCACAGAAAGCCCTCCTTGTCTTGTACGATGCTCACGACGTGGTTGTTGGATAAGCCTTCATGTACCCCTAAGCGTTTGATGGGGAAGGTGTGGCTTCCTGCCGATAGGGAGACGCACAGCAGGAACAGACAGGAGTGGAATCTATTTATCATATCCATTTGGTTGAAATCAGTGGTCAAATGTACAAAGAAAACTTAAATTAAGCGTATACAAATCGTTCAATGCACAATTTCTGTACCATATCTGCACGATTTATAAGAGAAAAAGGCGATAATATAATCTACATTTGCAAAACCGATTAGCGATAATCGGGTGGAATTATTGTTTAACTTTAATAGTAATATGTATGAAAAAGCAATTCTTGAATGCCACACTTTGGGCATTTTTATCGTTGGCTTTGTGTACAGTAGGATGTAGCGATGACGACGGCTACTCCGATGTGGACGGACAGAATCCCACCATGACATTGGAGTCTGAGCACCTGCAATCCGGAGCTGGACACGCTTTCACCATCAAGGCTGCACTGAGCGATCAGGACGGCATTACGAAGGTGAACCTCAAATGTGCCGACCTCTACCTCAACAAGACCATCGATTTGGTGGAAATCTACGGCAAGCCGCAGACCTCCTATAACCTGAGTTATGACTTTAACCTGAAGCGCGATGAAATCGGTGAACGCTTCGTGGTGACTGTCACCGTCTACGATGTGGGCGGACGCACGACGACGGCCGATGTGCTCGTTACCATGGACGGTGACTTTGCCGACCCCATCTTCACCGTGCTGCCCGACAAGGAGGTGACCGTGCTGATGAAGGCCGAGACCAAATTCAAACTGAGCTTTACGGCTACCGACGACCGTGCGCTGGACTATATCCTGATTGACCTGCCCGGTGTGCCCGGATTTGAAAATCGTAAGGTGGATGCCGCCGGCCAGACGGCTGTCAGCTTCTCGGAGAAGATTGACCTCCCCAACGAGGCAAAGAGCTACAACCTCAGCCTGACGGCTGTCGACAAAAAGGGCAACCAGAAGGTGGCCAACAGCGTCATCAATGTGTCGGAGATGCCCGACTTCCCGAAGATGTATCTAGCCGATGTGGCCACGACGGAAGAGCTGAACAGCGACGTGTTCGGCGTGCCAATGGTGATTCTCCATACCGGCGCTTACCAATATCGTGCCCGCTACTACAACCAGCAGGCCGGTACCGAAATCTTCTTCCTGCCGCAGAAGACGGACTTCACGCCTATCTGTTTCGGTCTGGACCCCGAGGATAGCAGCAGGCTGACCGACGACCCCGAAACCGCCAAGCCCATCGTGCTGACAGAGGCCGGTGTTTATTATGAAATCGAAATCGATGTGCTGAACTCTACCTATAAGATGAGCACCTACAGCGTGACCGAAGCGACCGACCCCATCAAGTATGAGTATGGCAAGAAGTGCTTCGACCGTTGGGAGAATGGCAACGAGGCCGACTTTATCGAGTTCTATCTGGGCTGGGGAGGCTCTCCGCAGGATGCCGGCAACCACCTCTTTGTACAGGATGCCAACAATCCTCACCTCATCTACTATCCGGCCACCGGCGAGACCTGGACACTGGATGCCGGTCAGGAGCTGAACTTCATCATCACCAACTATCACCCCGACGGCTGGTGGGACCATGTGGAGTGGCGCGGTGACGACTCTCGTGAAATCGAGAAATTCGGCTACTTCAGCAAGAAGGGTGACGTGAACCCCAACTGGGAAGGCACCAACATGAAGTGGTGGGACGGCACGAACGTGACCGACAACTGGTTGAAGCCTGTCGTTACCAACTATGGCAACTACCGTTTTGTGTTTGACGCCCACCTCGGCCGAGGCAAGATTGTGCCTGCCAGATAAATAATGTATAACATTAGATTGAATAGAATATGAAGAAACAAATGATATTCCTCTGTCTGGCACTTGTCAGCCTCCTCGGCTATGCCCAGCAGATTACCGTGAAAGGAGTGGTGACATCGGCCACAGACAATGAACCGCTGATAGGAACCACCGTACAGGTGAAGGGAACGGGATCTGGCACCATCACCGGCATTGACGGCGATTATACCCTCACCAATGTTGATAAGAACGCTGTGCTGATATTCTCTAGCATCGGCTTTACGACCCAAGAGATTGCCGTGAAGGGGCAGACCGTTATCAACGTGGTGCTGAAAGAAGATACAGAGATGCTCGACGAAGTGGTGGTCATCGGTTACGGTGCCGTGAAGAAAAGCGACCTGACCAGCTCCATCTCTACCGTGAAGGGTGAACAGATAACCGAGATGACTTCGGGCAACGCCATGGATGCCTTGCAGGGCAAGATTAATGGTGTGCAGGTGGTCAGCGGAGGCGGACCGGGTGCTTCGCCGAAGGTGCTGATTCGTGGTGTCACCACCGTGAATGGCAGTGACCCCCTCTATGTAGTAGACGGTATGCCCGTGGGTAATAATATCAACTTCCTCAACTCCAACGACATCGAGTCGATGGAGGTACTGAAGGACGCTTCGGCTGCCGCTATCTACGGTACACGTGGTTCGAACGGTGTCATCCTGATTACGACCAAGAAGGGTGCTGCCGGCAAGACCCGCTTCAACTTCACAACTTCGGTCGGTTTCCAGACCATCGGCAATCCCGACATGGCCGGTGCCGCCGAGTATGAGCAGGTGTTCAAGACCCGCTACACCAACGAGGGCCGTCAGCCGGTATGGAACGGCAAAGACGGATTCACCGATGCCGAAGGCACCGACTGGTGGAAGGAAACCGTCAACAATACGGCTCTGGTACAGAACTATGCCTTCACCGTATCGGGTGGTAACGAGAAGCTGGTCTACAACTTCAGCCTCGGCTATTTCCGCAACGATTCTCAGTTCGACTATGGATATTGGGACAAAATCAATGCCCGCCTGAATACGGAGTACACTTTCAACAAGGTGGTGAAGATGGGCTTTGACATCGCTCCCCGCATGGAGTCGTGGGACGACACGCCCAACCAGTTCAGCAGCGCTATGGCCATGGATCCCACCACGCCCGTGATGCGCGACCAGTCGGAGTGGGTGGACAATGTCTACAACAACTACTCCCGCTCGCACAACAACCAGACCTGGAACCCCGTGGCATCTATTGCCCGTATGGATTCGCACAGCCGCGAATATGGTGTGTTGATGAACCCTTACTTGCAGCTCACTCCCATCAAGGGCCTGACCCTGCGCACGCAGTTCGGCATCAATGCCCACATCCGCCGTTCGGACAAGTTTACACCGCAGTTTGAAATTGACCAGTTGGAGAAATCGACCTATAGCAACGCTTACCGTGCCTATGAGGAGTGGTTGGACTGGAACTGGACCAACACCGTGAACTACATGACCACGCTGGCCGACAAGCACAACCTGAACGTGATGGCCGGCTTCACCGCCGAACGTTTTGCCGACTACTGGTTGAATGGCTCGCGTGACAATACGCCCAGCAATGCCTCCACCCTGCACGAGGTACATGCCGGTACGCTGAATCAGAAGGCCGATGGCAATACGGCTTTCAATACCTTGCTCTCTTACATCGGTCGTGTGATGTATAACTACGACAACCGTTACTACCTGACCGCTTCACTCCGTGCCGATGGTTCGTCCAAGTTTCCCAAGGGTAACAAGTATGCCTTCTTCCCCTCTGTGTCACTGGCTTGGCGTGTCATCAGCGAGAAGTTCATGGAGGACCAGCACATCTTCGACAACCTGAAGATTCGTGCCGGTTGGGGTCGCGTAGGTAACCAGAGCATCAGCAACTCGGCCTACCTCTCGCTGCTAGAGACTTCGGACGCTGTCATGGGCGTAGGACAAGACCGCGTGACGGGTACCACCATCAGCTCAGTGGGTAATGCCAATCTGAAATGGGAAACCGTGGAAGACTATAACTTAGGTATCGACATGTCGTTCCTCAACTCTCGTCTGGACGTGACGTTCGACATCTATAAGAAGAAGTCGCACGACATGCTCTACTCCAAGAACAATGTGCTGGCTCTGGGTTATCCGGCATGGAACAGCGCCATCGTGATGAACATCGGTAAGATGCAGGCCACCGGTTGGGAATTCAGTGCCAACTGGCATGACGAAATCAACAAGGACTTCAAGTACAATGTGGGTATCAATCTCTCGGCCGTGAAGAACAAGGCCATCAAGCTCTCGGGTGATGGTCCTGTCTATTCGGGCGACTTCAATGGTGACCAGATTCTGCGTGCGGAAGACGGATGCGAAATCGGCCGTTTCTATGGATTTGTGGCCGACGGTATCTTCCAGAACCAGGAAGAGGTGAATGCCCATACGGGTGAACATGGCCAAATCCTGCAGCCCAATGCCGCTCCCGGCGACATCCGTTTCAAAGCCCTCAACCACGACGTCGTGCTCGACGAGAACGACAAAACTTACATCGGCAATGCTTATCCCGATCTGACAGTGGGTCTGAACATGGGCTTCACTTACAAGAATTTCGACTTCACCGCCAACTTCTACGGCACCCTGGGTAACGACATCTACAACAAGACCAAGAGCCGCTACTCGGGTATCAACGGTGAGAACGTCTATGCCGGTACGATGAAGAAGGCTTCGCACGGCGAAGGCACC
>CAMGAL010000172.1 GCA_946007445.1 uncultured Mediterranea sp. | reverse complement strand
TAATACTACACGTTTTAATTGTTAATTACGTGTGAAGTAAATCTGTGTCATGTCATTGGGTAGCCTAAGGGTAGAGTCCGTAGAGAAGACACCTTCAACCTGCAGCATCCTTATGTAAATAAATCAGAATCCCCTAAATCTATTGGAGAAGCCTCTTCCCCCTCTTTATCAAGCCTCCTTATCTGCCCACAAAACGCCTCTATACAACAGCGAAATAATCCAACATAACAAATCCCCGGGTTTGTCAAAATACTCGAATTTTGTAGTCAGCTTGATTTTCCAATCTATTGAATTTCAACGACTTGAAAATTTCGCACACTCGCTTTGTGTCAAAAATGAGGAAGCCATGACTCCACTCTGACTCCAGTGTGATTCCAGTATGACTCCAGTGTGACTCCACTTAAAGGCTTTTTGCATAGTAATACGAACATACAATACAGAGCATGGACAAAGCGGAGGAAGAGCGAGGGAAGGAGGGAGCGGACAGGGAGGCAGAGCCCCCCTGTATAGGCTTCCATTCATAAGGATTTTTCTATAGAATCAACTGTTTGCTGGGCAAGGTGGCACTCTGCCGGCAGTCGTTGTCGCAGGAGTCAAAGCACAAGAGCAGGAGCACGCCACTGAGGAGGCGGCTGCATAGTCGGAGCCATCAATCAGTGGGGCAGTTCGAGCACGAAGCGGGCGCCGCCCACGTAGGCGGTGTCCAGATAGAGCCTCCCGCCCATGGCCTCGGAGAGGAAGCGGCAGATGCTCAGTCCCAAGCCGGCACCCTGCTTGAAATGATCGACTTTGGCAAAGCGCTCGAAGATGAGCTCGGCCTTGTCGGCGGGAACACCGCAACCGGTGTCGGTGACGGAGAAGCGTACCCACTCGTCGTCTTTCGCAAGTTTCAGGGTGATGTGCCCCTCGGTGGTGTTCTTGCAGGCATTCGAGAGCAGGTTGGATAGTATCTGCGAGAGGCGCTGTGTGTCGCTCTGCAGGGTGATGGGTGTGTGGGGTAGGTCGAGGCGCAGTTCCACCCCTTCGTGTACCTGGCCTTGCAGATGCAGTGTCACACTGCGAATCAGTTCTTGTGCCACTACGGGGCCAGTATGAAGGTTCAACTGTCCTGTTTCCATCGAGCTGAGGTCGAGGATGTCGCCCACCAGCTTGGTCAGCAGGCGGGTATTCTTCTCGATGTGGGTGGAGCACAGCTTGCGGTCCTCCAGCGACAAGCCCTCGATGGTCAGTGTCTGGGCGAAGCCGGAGATGGCGTTCAGCGGGGTGCGCAGTTCGTGGGTGATGTTCTGTATGAAGAGGGTCTTGACCGTCTCTGCCCGCTCCAGTCGCTGGTGCATGGCGACCAGCTCTTCGTTCTTCTGACGCAGCTCGCTGATGTGCCGGCGGCGCGAGCGCAGGTGTATCAGCAGGAAGCCTGTGAGTGCCAGCACAACGGCCATGACCAAGCTGAGGATGATAATGAAGTAGAACTGCTGCTGGTTCTCCTGCTCGGTACGCATCAACAGGGTTGCTTGGCGTGACTTCTCGCGCTCGAAGTTGACTCGCAGGTTCTGCATGTGGTTCAGGTTCTTCTCGTTGGTCACACTGTCTTGATAGGCCACAGCCAGCTTGTAGTATTGCTGGGCCTCGGCATAGCGGCCCCGTTGCTCCTCATAGAGGGACTTCAGCTCGTAGGCATCGCGCAGGCTGCGCAGTGACTTCATCCGCTCTGCCTCGCGCATAGCCTCGTCGATGTAGCGGGAGGCTTCGGCCAGGTTTCTCAATTGCAGGTAGATGTTGGCCATCGATGTGCAGCTGATGAACCAGTGCCAACGGTCTTTGTCGGTCAGTAGCAGGTCGTAGGCGGCCTTGTACTCCTTCAAGGCGCGTGTCAAGTTGCCCTCCTGGTGGTAGAGTTCGCCGAAGCTGATGTAGCACAGGGCGATACCCACCTTGGAGCGCACACGCTGGTTGGCCTCCAGCGAGAGGCTGTAGTAGATCTTTGCAGAGTCTGTTTCGTTCATCTCCCGCATGATGCTGCCAATGTTGGCATAGTTGATGGCCTGTCCCAGGGTATTTCCCATCTCAGTTTCGGCCTTGAGGGCGCGGCGGAAGAAGTCCATGGCATCTTCGCGGTTGTTCAGCTCCTTCTGTACGTTGCCGATGCCGTTGAGCACCGACACCATGAACTTACGCACTTTCCGTTCCTCCTTGCCACTGAATGTTTCGTAACACGAGAGGGCGCGGTAGAGACATTCCGAAGCTTCGTCCAGGTTGCCTATGCGGCGATAGTTGGTGCCTTGCTGGTTGAGGATGTTGATGATCTCCACCGTGTCCTGCAGCTCTTCGGCCAGATAGAGGGCGGCCTGATGGTAGTTGATAGCTTCCTCAAATAGCGAAGCCTCGCGGTGCCTTTTGCCCAGCGTGGAGAGGGTCAACATCTCGCTGCGGCGGTCGTGCTGCTCGCGGAATCGGGGCAGCATCTGCTTCAGCGTGTCTATCTTGTTGCAGTAGGTGATGGTACTGTCCAGCTGATGCCGATTGGCATAGTCCGGCTTGCTGGGCGATGTGTGCCGACAGGCTGCCAGTATGCCAAGAAATGTGAGGAGAAGCCAAAGTGTAGTTTTCATGGATAGATGGGGTTTTTGATTGTTCATTATTTCAGCACGGCCCGCAACAGGAACCAGGCGTGGCAGAGGAGGGTGGAGAGCAAGCCGTAGTGGTGGCGCATGATGCGGAACCGCTCGCGCAGGGAGGCCTTCTGGTGGGCTGTGGTAAGTCCCTCGGAGAGGTAGTCAGTCAGTGTCAAGTCGGTGTAGTGAAGGGTACGGGCCTGACGCATGACGCGGATGCACCAGTCGAAGTCGGAGGAGTAGCGGTAGCGCAGGTCGTAGGCGGGAGCCAGCGTGCGGCGGGCGTAGAACGACTGGTGGCACACCAGCATCCCCCAGCGGAAGCTGCGCCAACTGAGTCGTTGGGGAGCCTGCAGGCGGCGCATACGCAGGAAGTGGCCTTCGGCATCGACCAGAGCCGTCTGGCCGTAGATGACGTCGGGCAATTCATGGAGTCCTGCCAACGAGCGCACCATGAGCTGGAGGGTATCGTCTTCGTGGAGAGAGTCGCCGGCGTTGAGGAAGCAGACGTAGTCGCCCGTGGCAAGGCGCAGCCCCTTGTTCATGGCATCGTAGAGGCCGCTGTCCGGCTCGCTGACCAGGCAGCTGATGCGATGGGCATAGCGCTCTATAATCTGCAGGGTGCGGTCGGTGGAGGCTCCGTCGATGACGATGTACTCCACCCGGTGGTAGGTCTGCGTGATGACACTCTGGATGGTATCTTCGATGGTGGCCTCAGCGTTGCGGCACACGGTGATGATGCTGAATAGCGGGGTGAGATGTTCGTGCATGGGCAGGCAGGATTAGCAGGAGGAGTGGGAGACAGACTGGTAGAGCTCGATGAAGCGACGGGCCACCACATCTTCGGAGTAGTGGCTCACGGCCTTGTGTACGGCCCGGGTGCAGAGGCCCTCGTAGTCGGGGTGGGTGAGCACGCGGTAGATGCCGGCAGCCAGATCGGCCGCATCGCGATAGCGGGCCACATAGCCGTTCGCCTCGTGGTCAATCATCTCGGGGATACCTCCTACGTGGAAACCTACGCAGGGGGTGCCGCAAGCCATGGACTCCATGAGGGTGTTGGGCAGGTTCTCCTCTAAGGAAGGGGTGACAAAGAGGTCTGCTGCGCGATATATGTCGGCCATACGGGCCTCGGAGGTGGTAAAGGGGAGTGGATATACCGGGAAGGGGAAAAGTCCCTGCAGCGCCTCGGAATGGCTTCCTGCGACCACGATTCCCAGACATTGGCTCCACTCGGGGTAGTCACGCGCCAGGAGGCGGCACGCCTCGACGAGGTAGTCCACGCCTTTGCGGGGGTCGGTGGTCTTCACGCTGCCGAAGAGCAGCAGGCGGCGGTCGTGAGGCAGGGAGAGCCGTGTGCGTGCCTCAGCCTTCGGGCCGGGAGCGAAGAGGTGGGTGTCGAGGGGGTTGGGGATGACGCTGAGGGGCTGTCCCTGCAGCAGGGCGCTCAGCGAGGCTTGTTGCTGCAGCCAGCGGCTGCAGGCCACGAAGTGCACCCTACGTCCTTGCAGCAGTTGGCGCTTGCGGCGGAAGAGGCGGGTGGATAGGTCGTGCCGTCCGGCTCCCCGGCCTAAGTAGGGGCAGTCGTGGCACTCGGTATGGTAGTGTTCGCACTGACGGGCGTGGTGACAGATGGCTGTGCAGGGCCACATGTCGTGCATCGTCCATACCACCGGTTTGCCGGAGGCGAGGATGCGCCGGATGTCGCCTATTGAGAGCATTCCCTGGTTGATCCAGTGCAGGTGGATGATGTCGGCCTCACGAAACTCAGGCAGGGTGGTGATGTCGGTGCCGGCATTGGCGATATCGACCTCAAACAAGCCTTGACGCTGCAGGCGGCGGTTCACCCAGATGACCATCCGCTCCCACAGGAAGTGCCAGCGCAACCTCCAGCTGCGGGGCAGGGGCACAACGCTGAGGCTGTCGGTCTGCTTGTCGCGCACCAGCAGCTTGGCCTTCACGCCGTGGCGGTTGAGGGCCTGCATCAGCCGGCTGGCTGCAACAGCTGCCCCGCCTATCCGTTCGGAGGTATTGACTAATAGGACACGCATATCAGAACATTTTTCTCACTCTCTCGATACCTTCCACCAAGGCGTCAACCTCCTGTCGGGTATTGTAGAGGGCAAACGAGGCACGGACGGTGCCTTCGATGCCCAGGCGGCGCATCAGAGGCTCGGCGCAGTGGTGGCCGGTGCGTACGGCGATGCCCAGACGGTCGAGCAGAGTGCCGAGGTCGAGCGGATGGATGTTGCCCACAAGGAAGGAGATGACGCTCCCCTTGTCCGCCGCCTGGCCGAAGATGCGCATACCGGGTATCTGCTGCAGGCGCTCCGTGGCATAACGGGTGAGGTCGGCTTCGTGGGCGGCAATCTGCTCCATGCCGATGGCCGACACGTAGTCGAGGGCGCGGGCCAGTCCGGTGGTGCCTACATAGTCGGGGGTGCCGGCTTCGAACTTGAAGGGGAGCTCGTTGAAGGTGGTGCGCTCGAAGGAGACGGACTGAATCATTTCGCCTCCCCCCTGGTAGGG
>CAMGAL010000171.1 GCA_946007445.1 uncultured Mediterranea sp. | reverse complement strand
ATCGTTTATTAACATTGGGCTATTCCTCATTGGTCATTTTTTTTTTTGCATTAGTTTTCATAACTTAATTCTTTATTTTGAGGGGTTAGTACACATGCGCCGTCTTAACCGAGGCACTTCTCATGTTTCGCGTGCCACGCACATCTTCCTTTAGTCGATTGGCACTCTTTGGCAGTGGTGAGGGATGAACAATACTCTTGATTGTTTTTCGCACTACCATTTCCTCCTCCGGTAGCTTGGGCCAATTCCTTTTCGGTCAGTTGTTTTTGTTCATTAGTTTTCATAACTTCATTCTTTTTTATGGGTTAAAGTTTTACATACTCAAAGTTCTCTTCCGAGCGAAGGTAATAGGGATCGCTAGGTGTGCCAAAGATGACGGTACGGCGCTTCACATTGCCCTGCTCATCCAGCTGGTAGGGATTGGCCTCGTCAGACTCCACCACGGGCAGGTAGGGCAGGGGGCACTTACCCATTAGGCCGGCATTCATGTAGAAGCAAACCTCGGTGGTAGAGAGCAGGAAGAGGTTATTGCGGTTGGGTATCTGCGTGTACTCCACCGTCTCTGTCGTCTGGTCCCACTCGCCTTTCCTGTTGAGCATGGCATAGGAAATCTGGCTCATCGCACCGTTTTGATACTCGTAGTTCACGATGTAGGCGGGCATCTCGGTATCCGTATCGTAGAGGACATTCGACTCCAAGTATCCCTCTTCGTTGTAACCGAACAAGCGGACGGTGCAGAGCCGGCGGTTGGCACCCTCTCCGAACCACACCTTGAAACTCTCTATGCGTCCTTGGGCATCGAAGGTGATGATACCCGTTTCCTCGCCGGTCGTAACGTCGGTCATTACACCCTGTTGGAGATCAATGATGTCGTTCAAGGCATTGACATTCTCACTGCCGCCACGCTGCGCCAGCAACGTCTGCAGCCGGCCCTGCTTGTCGTAGGTGGCTGTGAAGGTTGCCGAAGCAGTGCCCAAGCCAGCACCTGCAATGCAATCTCCCGAAATCTTCTGAAGTTTCAGCGGTGCCTGGGGGAGGTTCTTCTCGTCATCGTCATCGCTGCAGGCAGTCAGCAAGCAGAGACCTGCCACGAGTGCCCAGATAGAAAATAGATTCTTTTTCATACGTTTTGTTATTTAATTATACAGATAGTTTGGTAGCATGTTGAAGGTAGTAGGCTTTGGGCGTGAGGCCCATCATAGAGAGTCAGACAGAAAACATGATCGAGAGATTCGCTTGATGCCTTGTGCCGATGCGAAGGGGCGCGGGGCAAAGAGGCTACGGGTGGCCGTCTCCCCCATCAGCCGCTTCACATCGTCGATGGTAGAATAGTCCATCCGGGCGACATCGACATCGCGTGCCATGACGTGACCGGCCTTGTAAGTATCGCGATGGGCTTCGTTTTCCTCCAGAGGAACGGCAGCCATGGTAGCCAGGTCTGTCAGACCCCGAGGCACTTGCCAGATAGCGTAGGAAGCATGTTTATAATTCCACCCGCCACCCTCCGAACGGGCGACATAAGCAATGAAACTCTCGCCATTGGGCATGGCCGACAGCCCGTCATATTCCCGTTTATAGAAGAAGAAAGCAGAGAGCACATCGGTAGCCTCCGAACAGTCGAAGCGGAAGCAGATGACATCCAGGCCCCGGCAGCCCTCCCACCCGAAGGCATCGGCACAGGCATCGCCATCCGCCTTCAGGACTTCGGCAATGGTGCCCGAAGGCTGCTCAGACCACTGCAGGGGCGGTATGGTGACAGGGATGGAGGTCACAGCCGTGGTCACCGTGCGGTTGTCGCCGGCCGCTCCGGCCACCAGCAGGACGTAGGGCATCTCAGGGGCAGCCCACTCCTTGTCTTCCTTCACACCCTCAAGCGTCTCCCACTTATAGACTGCCTGGTTCAGCATCTCGGCCAGTTCGGCATCGCTCTTGCCTTCTACCTCAGCTGCCGCAAAGAGATGGGCGATGTAGGGGTCGTTGTCAGAGGGGGTCACGGTATAGATGCAGCGGCAGGCGTCATCCCAGTTGAACGCCACCTCGAAGGTGGTGGCCGTGGGCTGGGGCGTGGTCGTCATGTAGGAGGTGAAGTTCCAGTCGCTCAGCGGGTTGAACCACTCGTCGTAGGCACGGACGGTATAGTAGTAGGTGGTGTTCTCCTGGAGGTGTGACTGCACGTTCTGCACCGTGAAGCTGCCCTGCTGCATATACTCCAGGATGTAGTCGTAGCTGCAGCCGTAGTAGTAGAGCAGCTCGGGCGTATCGCCTGGGAACGTTCCTGCCATCAGGCGGTCGTAGCCGAGCTGGCTCAGGTTGACGGTATAGGAGTAGACATCGCTGCGGTCGGGGGTCACCCGGGCATCGGCCAGCACGCCGCGCACCGTCATCTCCACCTGATAGCTGACCGAGGGCTGCGACTCACCGGTGGCAGGTGTGGTGAACCATCGCTTCACCACGGGCGTGGCATACTGCATCTGCTCGTCCGTGTAGGAGTAGTTGCGGTCGCTATCCCTTTCGCCGGAGCCATTGAAACCTACCGCAATGAGACAGTAGCGATGGCCTGGCTCCAGCTGGTGGCGCATCTCACGCTGGTCGTACTGGTCGTCGTAGCGGAAATATAAGTCGATATTGGGGCCTAACGGGTTAAAGTAAGTGCCGGACATCTCCACCTGCTTCTGCTGCATGGCGTTGATGTAGGCACCGGGCTTGTCTTCCAAGGAGGCCATCTCCTCCTCGCTGAAGCAGTAGCTGGTATAGCGCTCTGACTGCGCTGGGTTAGCGGGAGTGATGCTATAAATCACGGCTGTAGCGCCCAGTTTCTCTATGTCGATGTAGAAGGCCTCCTCGTTCTTGGTCTGCGTCAGGGTGCAGACAGCCTTCACGTCGGGGTACTCGGGCAGGGTGAGGGTCAGCGTGGCCGTGCGGCTGACGACACTGTAGGCGGCTGTCTCGGCCTGCAGGGTCAGGGTGCCCAAAGTGGAATGGTCGGTGACGGTCAACCACGAGGCATCGACGGCCACCTGGGGCAGCAAGAAGCCGCCGGGCGCACCACTCACTTCGTAGTGCAGCGTGTAGGTGTCGCCACCGCCTTTCAGGCTTACGGCATTGCTTTCCAACGTAATGACCGGTGCATAGACCGGGTTGTCATCGCTACAAGACGTCAGGCCGCAGAGCAAGAGCAACACGCAACCTATCAAGGTGTTTACATAGTTCTTCATAGGTCTCAGGAGTGGCAGCTCCTCGTTGGTCAAGGAATCCTGCTTTGTTTTTTTGTTCATAGATAATTTTATTTAAATGAGCTGTTTTGATGCAAATTTATAAAAAATGTGCCGTTGTTTGTTCGCAGAAAAGAAAAAATACGGGAATTGCCCGATTTTTATGTGCAATGACCGAAAATTCGAGGAGGGTGTGCACCATCCGGAGTGATACAATCGGCCTGGGTAGAGGGGAGAAAGCGTGTGATTCATCCTCATGGAGAAGCATGTCTGCATAAGATGACAAAAAATACAAGTTTTGCATTGAATGTTCCAGAAAAATAGTCTATCTTTGCGTCACGAAATGATATGATAACTAAATTTCTATGCGACATGAATAGTAAATGTACTTTTGGGGCAGCACTGGCCATTGCCCTGAGCACGGTGGGATGTGTGGATTCCCCCGACAATTCCCTGTTTGAAAACCGCTATCAGGCAGACTTTGAGGCCATGCTGGGCGGCAAGATTGACAAGAACCAAACGTGGGTGACGGGTACCGTCATCCAAGCCAACGTGCAGACATCGGGCGAAGCCACGGTCAGTGTCTACACCCTCGGCAAGGAGACCCGCACACTCTACGCCCGTGAGAGGGTGAACGGCAGCGGCGTGCTGACCTTCGCCATTCCGCAAAACAGTGACGAACACATCGCCTTCGAGGCCGACTATGGTGATGCCGAAAAGGTGTACCGCAAGATGGACCTCACCCTCGCCCTGAAACAGCAGGGCAAGATTGACTTGACCCGCAGCGCCACTACCCGTGCCGATATGGCCGCCAGCAACTCGGTGCAGAAACCTAATGCCAGCATTTGTGGCGAGAGCAACCACAGCACAGCTGGTGACTATGCAGGACATCACTTTGGCTATACGAACTTCCCCGGTTGGGTGTGGGACAATCTGGCCAAAGCGGTGCCCGAAGCGAATGGTGAAAAGCCCCATCAACGTGGCCAGATCACCAATTATGAGCTGATCTCCACCGGTCCGTTCTACCTGAGCCTGATATATGGTTGTACAGGTACCAAAGATTCACGCGTGTTAGGCTATTACTACTACAAGAATTCCGGTGATTTCAGCGACCTTGTGAAGATTGACCTGCTCGAAGTCCTCACATATGACTATATCGACGGCTACGCCAAGGTGCAATACCAACGCATGGGGATGCCCAACTGGATGGACACCAATTTTGACTACAAAGATGGTGACGGGCTGGTAGCCAATAAAGCCATCTCTGACATTGTTGCACGTCGGAATGACAATGCCTTCAATACTTTGCTGGTCAACAAAGAGTATAACGGTCAGAATGGTATTCAGGGCGTCAGAGGCCTTACCTTCCAGATCAACGTACCCATAGGCTACCGGTTGGGCTTCTATTTGAGAGCGTCCAGCGGCACTTGCTATTCGGGTGCTGATCTCAACCAGAATACTACCTGGAGATATCGCAGTGTTATCCAGAAGTACGATGGACACACCTTCATGGGGCTTGACGATACTCCTGGTAATGGCGACTATGACAGCAATGACGTGACCTTTGCCCTCACGGCCGGTAATGGCGGTTCGCTGCCCGGTGTGTTGCTGCCAGGTGTGATGGATCTCGATAGGAAGCAGTACTACAACAACGACGGTACCATCACCGAGATACCCAAGGAGAGCTATGTGCAGAATGTGGTGGAAGGCCGTCTGCCCGACGACTTCGGTCAAGGTGCAGAGGAGGAGGAGGTCATACCTTCCGTCAACGACCTGGCCGCCTGGACCATTGCCTACGAAGACCTGGGCCAGACCGACGACTTCGACTTCAACGACGTAGTGATCAAGGTGGTGCCCAACACGGCTCACAAAGCCAAGGTGTACCTCTGTGCCACAGGTGGCAGTCTGAATGCCGAGCTGCACTACAACGGCCCCCCACGCGACCTCCACAACCGCCCCACCACGCACCAGAACCGGACCCAGCCCCCCACC
>CAMGAL010000170.1 GCA_946007445.1 uncultured Mediterranea sp. | reverse complement strand
GTGTTGCCCATGTAGATACGGTCCTCGTCGGTAATCTTACCGTCTTCGTTCTGGTCCACGAACTTCAGGTCACCGGCCTGTGCATTGGGCTGGATGCGGTTGCCGTTCTTATCCACATACTTGGCAGCCTCTTCATCGCTCTGGAAGATACCGTCGGTCTGGATCAGATAGAAGGAGTTGAGCGGTTCGCCTTCGGCAGTCTGAATCATGTACGGAATGCCGCGGAACACCTTGCTGTTGGTCCATACACCGGGCGTACCGTCGGCATTCTTCACGCCGATATCCGATACCCAGTTCTTCAACCAAGCGAAGTTGCCGGTTACGAAGTAGCTGAAGTCCTTGTTGAGCTTGTCTTTCCAGCCCAGTTGAACTTCCAGACCGCGGTTGCGCACCTCACCCTGGTTGACGAGCATGGCGTCGATACCGATGGTGCTGGGCCAATCCATGGTCTGCATCTGAATCAGGTTGAACGTACGCTTCTCGAAGTAGTCCACTGACAGTGACAGACGCTCCTTGAACATCTCGAGGTCGATACCCAGGTCGGTCTGCTCAGAGGTCTCCCAAGTCAGGTCCTTGTTGAGGGCTACGGAGTTATAGACGAAGTTACCCCAGGTCTTGTTGCCTTCGGGACCATATTGGGCCTGCTCAGACCAGTTGCCCTTGCTCAGCACAGCCGATTTATAGTTGTAACCGATAGAACCAAGGTTACCTACGCGTCCCCATGAAGCACGAATCTTCAGCAGGCTGATGAGGTCGCTCTTCTTGAAGAACTTTTCGTTAGAGATTTTCCAACCTACCGTCACAGCGGGGAAGTCGCCGTAGTTGTTCTCTTTGGGCAGACGGCCGGCATAGTCGCGGCGCCAAGAGGCGGTAAGGAAGTAGCGGTCGTTGTACGAGTAGGCCAGACGGGCAATCAGTGATACGTTGGCATCGGGACCGGTCAGGTAGTCGTAAGCCGATACAGAGCCGGCATAGTTCAGGTACTGCAGGTAGGCCGCTTCATCGGCAAAGTCCTTACCATCTACCTCCAGGCCACGTGTCTGGAAGTGGTCGGCTGTAGTAGAGAAGAGGGCGCCTACGGTGTGTTCACCAAAGGTGTTGTCGTAGGTCAGCGTGTTCTCCGTCTTCCAGCGGTCGCTGCGGTAGGTGGAGTTGATGAGGCTGTTGCTGAGTTGGGGCTTACCCACCTCATCGCGAATGGGGTTGAACTTCTTGTAGTGGTTGCTGTTCACGTTGTAGGTAAAGCGGCTCACGAACTTCAAGCCCGGCAGGATGTTGCCAATCTGCAGGCTCGTGGTGGTCCAGATGTCCGAAGTCTTGTTGTAGAGATTCTCGGCCTCCAGCAGACGCACGGGGTTCACGGCATCACCATGGGCATCCGCAAAGTTGGAACCATACTGGGCGATGTAGGCCGGATCTTCAGTGGTTGTACCACCGTATGTGCCATCGAGCGGGTTGTAGATGGTGGCACTGGCCGGCATATAGATAGCTGAAAGAATAGGACCGGTGTAGCCGTCGTTTTCAGTATCCTTCGAGCGACTGTCCGTGTTCTGCCATACCAGGTCTTCGGTGATGGTCACCCACTTGTTGAGCTTCATCTCGCCGTTGTAGCGCAGGGTGAGGTTCTTTTTATAAGTATTGATGAGCACACCCTGGTCGTTGTCGTATGCAAACGATATGCGGCTCTTGAAGTTCTCTGTACCTACGTTCAGGGCTACGTTGTGGCGCTGGTAGAAGGCTGAGCGGAAGATGGCATCCATCCAGTCGGTACGGGTCGTACCTACCCAGGGGTTCTTGGTCACATCCCAAGCCGTGGGCAAGGAGAGGCCAGCGTTGGCGTGCGACAGCTTACGCATCTCCACCTGCTGCTCTGCGTTGAGCGGTTCAATCAGGTTGGTGGCCTGACGGATACCGAACGTACCGTCGTAGCTCAGTGAGGGAGCACCATCCTTGGCCTTCTTGGTGGTAACCAATACGACACCACCGGCACCCGACTGTGCACCATAGATAGCAGCCGAAGCAGCGTCCTTCAGTACAACGATGCTCTCAATGTCGTTCATCGACGAGATGGGAGCACCGGGCACACCGTCAACTACCCAGAGCACGTTGTCGCCATTCTGTGAACCTTGACCGCGAATGACGATGTTGGGAGCGGAAGTGGGGTCACCACCATCAGCTTGAATAGTTACACCGGCAATCTGTCCCTGCAGCATGCCCTCCGTGCTGGTCACGGGGCGTGCAGCCAGCTCTTCGGTATTGCTTACCACGCCGACTGAGGCTGACAGGTCTTGCTTGCGTGTGTTGGCACCATAACCCAGTACCACAACCTCTTGGAGCAACTCGGTGTCTTCCTTTAATACAATGACCATGGGCTTGCTGTCCGTAACAGGCAGTTCCTGCGAGGTATAACCTACGAAACTTACCTGAATCACATCACCCTTAGAGGCACTCAATGTAAATTCACCGTCGATGTTGGTAATCATTCCGTTGGTTGTCCCCTTCACCAGCACGTTAGCGCCGATGATAGGTTCACCTGTCTGGTCTTTTACTACACCCTTGACGGTGAGTTGCTGTGCAAACGCATTCACCGACAAGAGCAGGCCAAACAACACGGTAAGCATTGTCCGCCAGACTTTAAGATTTACTTGTCTCATACACTAAAGATTTTAAGTTTATAAATAGAATATAGATTCTGCCACAAAGGTCAGTCAACAGAATTTCATGGTTATGACAAAATGCAGTCTTTTTTCTTACACTCCTTCGAATGCCATTTGAAGGCTATTTGAGCAGGGCCGACGCTCCCAGCAGGTTGGCCTCTTGCAGGAGCGAGGGGAGTATTTTCACCTTATTTACTATATGCGTATAGGGAAAGTCACTCATGGCTTTCCGCATGGCCTCCTCAAAGAGGGGGAATGCGGTGGCAATGCCTCCACCAAGGATGATGGCCAGAGGGGAGTAGGTCACGAGAACGGCCTTCATCAGTTGTCCCAGGTGATGACCAAACTCGTCCCAGAGGGCTATGGCCTCTGGCTCGCCCTTGATGGCCCGGTCGGCCAGCTCGGCTCCAGTAGTATGGTGGCGGCTGAAGAAGGGGCTGCTGCAGTAGTGCTCGAAGTCGGAGTCCAGGTAGGGTAGGAGTCCTATCTCGCCTGCTCCGGCATAACGCCCGCAGTAGAGGTGACGGTCCACCATGATGCCTGCTCCCACGCCGGTACCGAGTGTGATGCCTACCAGGTCGGCATAGTTGCGCCCTTCGCCATAGAGACTCACGCCCAGGGTGAAGCAGTTGCAGTCGTTGTTTATTGCCACGGCCAAGTTAAACTCTTTCTCCAGAATCTCCTTGAGATGCACCTCTTTCCAGGAAGGGATGTTGGCTACATTATATATTATTCCGCGTGTGGAGTCCACGATAGAGGGTACCCCGATACCGATGCCATCTACTTCGGGGAGCATCATCTCCTGGATGAGTTGCGCGAGTTGCGCAATGACCACTTCGGCATCTTCAGTTGCTTTACAAGGTACAGATTTCTTGTTGAGGCAGACGCCGTTGTCCACCAGGGCTATGCGCAGATTGGTTCCACCTAAATCAATTGATAATCTCATGGTCATTACTGTTTAAAGTTGTTATCTTTTGTTTTGCAAAGTTAGCCGATAGTGTTTGTTTACCGCTCCCATTTTGCGCAAAATAGTCTTCAATTTGCGAAAAAATCGCCTCGTTTCAGCGAAAGTTGGAGCGGATCAGTTGCTCTACAAGTTGCTTGCCCTCGGGATGGTCAATGAAGTCGATGAAGAGCACGCCTCTCGGAGTAAGTCCTTCTGAGGCAATCTGTTCTGCCACAGCGCTGTTCAGCCGTTTGGCAAATTGCTTCGGTGTGGCGTAGGGATAGGCCGTAGCGCTCACGAACGAGATGCCGCTGCAGTAGGTTGCCGCCTTCTCAGGCTGGTGCATCTGTCGCAGACTGCTGAGGATGGCTTCCAGTTTCTTGGGGGACTCACTTGCTGACTTGTACTGGTACTCGTCCTGCAGCAGCACCTGCGTGGTATCGCCCTGAGCTGTGCGCAGAGTGAGAAGGCAGGTGGCGTTGTCGGCCCACCCCTCGCATCGTACGCCTGGATAGCGCTCCATCACCTCGTCGCGGTGCAGGAAGAGGATGCGCCCGCGGCATTCGGCCAGGGTACAGTTCGCTGTCCAGTTAAAGAGAAAGTAGGGGGCGGAGGTCTCGCTGCTGAGGCTTTGGCTGAGCAGTCGGCGGTAGTCGGCTGCTTCACCTCCTTCGCGCTTGAGCGAGACCACCAGCCATTCAGAGGGGTGACGCTTGAGGAAGTCAATCAGTGCAGGCAGTACGTCGCTCTCCCAATAGACACGCTGGAAAGCGTGGCTGTGGTAGAGGCCCAGCTGCCCCTTGTGTTCGCGCAGACGGATGTCGAAGGCACGTACTCCGGCCTCCAGCTGTGCGGATATCGTAGTGGTTTGTGTTTGTAGCAGCCTACCGCCATGTTGTGCTCCGCTGTCGTGTGTGCCTGGTAGGACAATATGGCTCGAAGCAATAGTGTCTGCCAGTTGCCCCATCCAGTTGGCCTTATCAGCCCGTGGTGAGTCTGCAGGGAAGTGGCTCTCTTGGGCCTGCAGGGCAGGTACCAGCCCACAGCAGAGGAGTAGGCAGGCCAGAAAGAGGGTCCGATGGTGCTTTTCGTTCATGTGTTTTTACTTGATACGTTGATTTTTTTGCAAAAGTAGATGATAATTTCGCTAATGATAGTCTTATTTGCGCAAACCTTTCCTCATTTTGCGAAAAACGTGTGGGGCTTACATCCTTAGGTTCACTCACTCCATGGTGAGCTCCTCTTCAGGATTCCCATGGAGGTTCTGCTGCTGATTGAAGAGTTTCCGATATTCTTGTGGGGTGCATCCTTTGGCCAATTTGAACTGGCGGGAGAGGTTCTTGATGTTGTCAATGCCCACCTGGGTTGCTACATCGCTTACGGGGTCGGAGGTGGCCTGCAGCAACTGGGCAAAGCGCTCCATGCGCAGGGTGGAGATGTATTGGTGAATGGATTGACGTGTAGCTTGGCGGAAACGGATCTCCAGCAGTCGGCGCGACAAGGGTACCAATGCCACCAGGTCCTCCACGTTCAGGGGTTTGGAGAGATTGCGGTGGATGTAGTTCAGCACCGTAAGGATGTGAGGGTCGGAGGTAGGGTAGTAGTCG
>CAMGAL010000169.1 GCA_946007445.1 uncultured Mediterranea sp. | reverse complement strand
GGGTTCTAGGCGCCTCTAGAACTGGGACACGGGCCCTTGGAGGCACTGATTACCAAAGATGAAGCGACCGGTATGTATGGAGCTTTTAACCTGAAAGCCGACGAACTGCAGGGCGACATCCTGCTGAACCTCGACTCGGAGGACGAAGGAGAACTCTACATCGGATGTGCCGGAGGAGTGAACATTACGGCAAAGATGACCTATAAGGAAGAGCCCGTGGAGAACGGTTTCGTGGCTCGCCGCATCCGTCTGTCCGGTCTTCGTGGCGGACACTCCGGCCTGGAAATCAACAAAGGACGTGCCAATGCCAACAAGCTCTTGACTCGTGTCGTTCACGATCTGCTGATTGAGTTCGATTGTCAGCTGGCCGCGTTTGCCGGCGGCAACATGCGCAATGCCATCCCGCGCGACGCAGAGGCCGTCTTGCTCTTCAATCCGGAAGACATGGCCGACTTGCAGAGCTACATCAGCGAGTATGGCACACAGATGGCTGCCGAGTACAACCCCAATGAGCCCGGTCTCACCTTGACGCTGGAAGAGACAGAAGCACCTGCCGCAGTGGTGCCCGAAGAGATACAAGACAACTTGGTGAACGCCTTGATGGCTGCTCAAGATGGTGTGATGCGCATGATCCCTACCATCCCCGACACGGTGGAGACCTCGTCCAACTTGGCCATTGTACACATTGGCGGCGGAAATGCCGAGGTTCGCATAATGGCTCGCAGTTCGTGCGACACGATGAAAGACTTCCTGGCCGATAGCCTGACAGCCTGCTTCTCGATGGCCGGCATGGAGGTGACGCTCAGCGGCGGTTACTCCGGTTGGCAACCCGATGTGAACTCGCCCATTCTGGCTGCCATGAAGAAGGCGTATGAGATACAGTTTGGCACGCAACCTGCTGTCAAGGTGGTTCATGCTGGCTTGGAGTGCGGCATCATCGGAGCCACCTATCCCCACCTCGACATGATCTCCTTTGGTCCGACGCTGCGTTCGCCCCACTCACCCGACGAGCGAGCCTATATCCCGTCGGTCGCCAAGTTCTATGACTTCCTGGTGGAGACGTTGAAGCAGATTCCCGTCAAGGAGTGATACATCCCCCCAAAAAAAGTCGAGTCACAAAGAAAGGTAAAGATACCACCTCCTTGTGACTCGTTTTTTTTGCCTTTATGCTTTTCAGCTGCAGATCAAGAGCCGTTGAGACAGTCGCTGCCTCTGCATGACAATCACTCCCTCTACTGGCAGGCCGTCACGCCCAAAGCGTCGGCAATGTTTTTGTCATTCCTGTTTGTTACCCGTATGGGCAGACCTGCTTGTCTTCCCTGATTACCATTGCGTTGTGTCTTCGGTCAGACACATAGGTCTGCCCCTACCGTCTATGTGGTTTTTATGTAGAACGCAGACGGCGTCTTACTGCAGCTTGTGGATGACCAGTCCGGAGCGGAGCTTGGGCTCAAACCAGGTGGTCTTGGGAGGCATGATGTTGCCCGTATCGGCGATGTCCATGAGCTGCTTCATGGAGACGGGATAGAGGGCCAGTGCCACCTTCATCTCGCCGCTATCGACACGCTTCTTCAACTCGCCCAGGCCGCGGATGCCGCCCACGAAGTCGATGCGCTTGTCGGAACGGAGGTCCTTGATGCCGAGGATGCGGTCCAGAATGAGGTTGGATGAGATGGTCACGTCGAGCACACCGATGGGGTCGCCATCGTCGTAGGTGCCGGGACGGGCCGTCAGGCTGTACCACTTGCCCTCCAGGTAGAGGGAGAAGTTGTGGAGTGCGGCGGGCTTGTAGATGTCAGCACCCTTTTCTTCTACCGTGAAGTTCTCTTCCAGAGCCTGCAGGAAGGCCTCGGCCGAAAGTCCGTTGAGGTCTTTCACCACCCGGTTGTAGTCGATGATGGTGAGTTGGTTGGCCGGGAAGCAGACTGCCATGAAGTAGTTGTACTCCTCGTCACCTCGATGGTTGGGGTTCTGCTGTGCCTTCTCGGCACCCACCAGGGCGGCGGCTGCGCTGCGGTGGTGTCCGTCGGCAATGTAGAGGGCCGGCATCTTGGCAAACTCAGCCGTAATGGCAGCTATGTCCTCCTCGCGGTCGATAATCCAGAAGGTGTGACCGAAGCCGTCGCCGGGAGCGATGAAGTCATACTCCGGAGTCTGAGCCGCATAGCGGGTCACGATAGCGTCGAGCACCGCATTGTCGGGGTAGGCGAAGAAGACGGGTTCGATGTTGGCGTTGTTGACGCGCACATGCTTCATGCGGTCTTCCTCCTTGTCGCGACGGGTCAGCTCGTGCTTCTTGATGATGCCGTTCATGTAGTCGGGCACGTAGGCACCCACCACCAGTCCGTACTGTGTCTTGCCGTTCATGGTCTGGGCATAGAGGTAGTAGTTCTCCTTGGCGTCCTGCACCAGCCAACCCTTCTGCTGGAACATGGCGAAGTTGTCGGCCGCCTTCTGATAGACGCGCGGGTCGTGCTCGTCGGTGCCTTCGGGGAAGTCAATCTCGGGCTTGATGATGTGGTAGAGCGATTTCTCGTTGCCGGCAGCCTCAGCACGGGCCTCGGCGGAGTTGAGCACGTCGTAGGGACGTGAAGCCACCTGTTCGACCAGCTCTTTCGGAGGGCGGATGCCCTTGAATGGTTTGATTGTTGCCATACCTATGTCCTGATTATAGAGGTGAAAATCACTTGTTGACGCGGAACTTCTCGCAGCCATCCTTCAGGAAGCCTACGATCTGACGGGCGGCGGCGATGCCGGCGTTGATGTTGGCTTCAGCCGTCTGGGCACCCATCTTCTTGGGGGTAGAGAAGTAGCGACCGGGGAATTTCTCTGCAAACTCGGCGTTGGCCGCAGGCATGATGTCGGTCACATACTTCAGGTCAGGACGGTCTTCCAGCAGCTTGATGAGCTCGGTCTCGTTGATGACCTCCTTGCGGGCGGTGTTGACCAGCAGGCCGTTCTTGGGCATACGGTTCACCAGGTCGTAGTTGATGGAGTTCTTGGTCTCAGCGGTGGCTGGGATGTGCAGCGAAACGACGTTGCAGGTGCTGTAAAGCTCCTCAGCTGAGTCCACAGCCTTCACGCCATCCTTCTCGATGACCTCCTTGGGACAGAATGCGTCGAATGCGTAAATCTCCATGCCTACGCCTTTGGCGATGCGGGCCACGTTGCGACCTACGTTGCCGTAGGCGTGGATGCCCAGCTTCTTGCCCATCAGTTCGGTGCCCGAGGTGCCGTTGTACATGTTGCGTACGGCCATGACCATCAGACCGAAAGCCAGTTCGGCCACTGCGTTGGAGTTCTGACCCGGTGTGTTCATCACGCATACACCGTGAGACGTGGCAGCCTCCAGGTCGACGTTGTCGTAGCCTGCGCCTGCGCGTACCACAATCTTCAGCTGCTTGGCAGCGTCCAGGACCTCCTTGTCCACCACATCGCTACGGATGATGATGGCATCGGCATCGGCCACTGCCTCCAGCAATTTGGCCTTCTCGCCGTACTTCTCCAGCAGCACCAGTTCATAGCCTGCTGTCTCTATCTCTTTGCGAATGCCGTCTACTGCAATTTTAGCAAACGGCTTGTCTGTTGCAACTAATACTTTCATGGGAAATAATCGATTATAGGGAACACAAAGGCACAGAGTCACAGAGATATTTTTCTTTTTCTATTTTCTCTGTGTCTTTGTGCCTCTGTGTTTCATGAATTACTTATGCGTGTAGTTTCTCAAACTCCTGCATGCAGTCAATCAGGGCCTGCACACTCTCTTTCGACATAGCGTTGTAGCAAGAGGCGCGGAATCCGCCTACTGAGCGGTGGCCTTTGATACCTACCATGCCACGTTCGGTAGCAAACTTCAGGAAGTCAGCCTCCAGCTCCTTGTATTCGGGAGCCATGACGAAGCAGATGTTCATGCGTGAGCGGTCGGCCTTCTCGGTCACGGTGCCCACGAAGAGCTTGTTGCGGTCTATCTCGCTGTAGAGCATGTCGGCACGCTCGATGGCGCGGCGCTCCATCTCCTTCACGCCACCCTGAGCCTTGATCCAGCGCAGCGTCAGCAAAGCGGAGTAGATGGGCACTACGGGAGGTGTGTTGAACATCGAGCCACCGTCGATGTGGGTCTGATAGTTGAGCATGGTGGGGATGTAGCGAGACACCTTGCCCACAGCCTCGTTCTTGACGATGACGAAGGTCACACCGGCGGGAGCCAGGTTCTTCTGTGCACCGCCATAGATGCAGATGTACTTGGACACGTCGATGGGACGCGAGAAGATGTCGGACGACATGTCGGCAATCATCGGTATGGGAGAGTCGAGGTCTTCCTTGATTTCGGTGCCGTAGATGGTGTTGTTGGTCGTGATATGGAAATAATCAGCATCCGTGGGGATGGTGTAACCCTTCGGGATGTATGTATAAGTAGATTCGGCCGACGAAGCCACCTCAACCACTTCGCCGAAGCCCTTGGCTTCCTTCATGGCTTTCTTGGCCCAGACGCCGGTGTTCAGATAAGCAGCTTTCTTCTCCAGGAAGTTATAGGGAACCATGCAGAATTCCAGGCTGGCACCGCCACCCAGGAAAAGTACGGAGTAGCCTTCGGGAATGTTGAGCAGCTCTTTGAAGAGAGCTACCGCTTCGTCCACGACGGGCTGGAAGTCTTTGGCGCGGTGGCTGATTTCCATCAGAGAGAGGCCTGAACCATTGAAATCTAAAATAGCTTTCGCTGTGTCTTCAATCACCTCACGCGGAAGGATGGAAGGTCCTGCATTGAAATTATGCTTTTTCATTTGAAGTTTGTTTTGGATAAATTGATACTTCTGTTAATTACACTCATTTGTGAAATGTCTTTCGACAATGCGAAATTACGGATTTTTTTCCGTATACCAAGCGGAATCTGCTAAAAATCGCCTCGATGAGCCTATTTCTATGACTTTTGATAGATTTATGCAGTTTTTATACATCAATTTGTTATGCCTGTTTGTCAATCGGAAATCAGGGGTTACAATTCGGAAATCTGGGAGTTATCTTCACAAAGGAACTGAAAGCCGAGAACCTCTTTTGCTTTCAGAATACTATCAAATTGATAGAAACGCATCGGTTTTTCTCAAAATACTCCCTACTGTATCGATATATATCAGAAGAAGAAAGGATGCGCTTCTATCAAAATGATAGCGAATTAAAGAAAATCAATAAGCTTCTAGTCTTGTCGTGCTATTGTGC
>CAMGAL010000168.1 GCA_946007445.1 uncultured Mediterranea sp. | reverse complement strand
CATATCGGCTTGGCTGTATGCCAAACTGCTTCTTGAAGAGTGAACTGAAATATTTGCTGTTGACAAAGCCCGTCTCGGTGGCCACATCGGCCACGCTCTTGCCCTCCTTGAGCATCTCGGCAGCCCGCTGCAAGCGCATCATACGGATGAACTCTTGCGGTCCCTGCCCCGTCAAGGACTTCAGCCGGTTGAAGAAGAGCGTGCGGCTCATGGCCATCTCGCGGCAGAGCAGGTCGATGGTGAACGACGTGTCGGCCAGGTGGTCCAGCACCAACCGCGTAGCCCGCTCGATGAAGAGGCGGTCGCTCTCGGAGAGCGTGAGCTGTTCGCCCGGGGCAGGGGTCTCGTCGGCTGGGTTCGTGGCGGCACTATCCGAGGTGGCCACAGAGGCTGACTCGGTCTGCTGCAAGGCCTGCTGCAGCAGATAGGTGCGCAGGCGGTTACGGTTTTCTATCATTCCCCTCACCTTCAGCCGCAGCACCTCGGTGCTGAAAGGCTTCGGGATGTAGTCGTCGGCACCGCTCTTCAGTCCTTCGACCACCGATTGCTGGTCGGTTTTGGCGGTGAGCAGGATGACGGGGATGCCCGCGGTATCGGGATTGGACTTGAGTCGGTAGCAGAGTTCGTCGCCATCCATGCCGGGCATCATCACGTCCGACAGCACCAGGTCCGGATATTCCCCCTCCAGACACTGCAGGGCCTGCTCGGCATCGGGCACGTCCACCACATGATATTCGCCCTGGAAGGTGCGCCGCAAATAGGCACGCAGCTCCTCATGGTCTTCTACAATGAGCAGCGTATAGGCGGCATCCGGCAGGGGCGTTTCGCTGGTCGGAGGCACCGACGGGGCGATGGCTTGCTCGGGCATGGTCGAAGGAGCGCTCTGGGTGCGCGGCAAGGTGATGGTGAAGGAGGTTCCCTTCCCCTCTGCCGACTGCACGGCGATGTGCCCTCCCAGAATCTTCACAATCCGCCCCACCTGTATCAGGCCGAATCCCGTTCCACCCACCGGTAGTCCCTCCACAATGCCTGCCCGGAAGGGATTGCGGAACAGTTGCTTCTGATACGCCTTCGGGATGCCTACGCCGCTGTCGCTGACCTGCAGCCACACCTTCTGCCGGTTGCCGTGGAGGCTGACCTGCACCCTACCCTCTGCCGGAGTGTATTTGCAGGCATTGGAGAGCAGGTTGTCCATCAGCATCTCCAGCAAGTTGCGTTCGGCCCATACACAGAGCTCTTCAGTCGGCAACTGCAAGCCTACGGTAATGGACTTGCGTTGGAACACGGCCCTGAAGCCTTCCAGCTCATCGCTCAGCAGCGTGTTCAGGCAGATGGAGTGCGGCGACTGCATCTGCCCGCAAGTCTCGGTCCGCTCAAACTCCAGCAGACGGCCTACGAGGGTCAGCAGCTTGGAGGTCTGCGTATGGGCTATCTCCACTAGTTCGGCAGCCCCCTGGGGCAAACCGGTCATGCGGCCGAGGTCTTCCAAAGGAGCGGCTATCAGTGATACCGGTGTACGGATGTCATGGGCCGTATGGATGAAGAAGCTGATTTTCTCTTCGTCGTACCGCTTCTGTATCCGGTTGCCTACGTAGCGGATGATGAAGTAGCAGATGCCCACCAACAGCAAGGCGTAGACCGCAAACATCCATCCCGTGGCCCACCAAGGGGCAGCCACCTCGATGGGGAGTGTGCGCTCGTCAATCAGGCTGCCATCACTGCTGCGCAGGGCCTTGACCCTCAGCAGGTAGCGACCCGGATGCACATGCAGGTAGCGGGCCATGCCTGTCGTGGCCCGCGGATTCCAGTTCTTGTCATACCCTTCCAGCATCCAGCTGTAGCAGATGTCGTGTTGGAACAGATGGTTGACCGACTCGAAATAGACGGCAAACGAACGCTGGCTGTAGCTGAGCCTTACCTGGCCCTGCTGCAGCATGTCGAACAGCGCGGGCCGCTCCGGCCTTCCGTCTTCGGCCACGTCATCGATGGTCAGATCCGTCCAGTGCAGCGGAGCCTGGTAGTCGGATTCCACGGTCGAGGCAGGCGCGAAGATGACCGCCCCTTCGGTGCTGCCAAATGCCAGCCGGCCGTCGGCCAGCCGGGCAAACGAGGACTTGTTGTACACCTTGTTGACATCGCCTATGTAGTTGAGGTTGGTCACGCGATGGCCGTCGTCCACCCGGGCCAATCCCCGGCCCGTGCTCATCCAGAGCTGCCCCTGCTCATCGCGGTGGATGGCATAGATGTCGTCCGACGGCAATCCGTCACGCGTGGTGAGTTGGCGGATGGTGTGGTCTTGCAGGTCGTAGCGCATCACTCCTCCACCCTCTGTGCCCAGCCATACGGCCTGCGTATCCTCGAAGGCCATGCTGACTATATAGGCACTGGCCTGGCGGTTGTTGAACTCGCGGGCGGTGGCCAAGCAGCGGATGTCATGCGTGGAGGGGTTGATCAGATAGAACCCGTCCACGGTGGCCACGCCCACCTCGCCGTGGTCGGAGAGCTCGATGGAGTTGACCCATCGGATGTCATAGCTCTCCTTGGTGCGTCCTTGCGCATCGGTATGCAGCAACCGCCCGCCCATGCCTCCTATCCAGAGGTCGCCGTCGGCCTGCCTGCGCACACTGAAGATGTAGTTGGTGGTCAGTCCGTTTGCCTTGGTGAGGTGTCTGAGGGTTCTACCCTCACTGTCCATCAGCCAGATACCGTCTCCATAGGTACCGGCCCACACCTGGCCATCGTCCGTTTCGGCCAGTGTCAGCGCCACGGCTCCACGGAGGATGTGCCTGGCCTGCTTCCCCGGCTCTTGCGGACAGATGCTGATGCCTTGGTCGGTAGCCATCCAGAGGTCGCCGCTCCGGGTTTGCAGGATGTCGTTCACATTGTTGTCGGCCACACGCCAAGGCCCGCGGCTGTCCGCCGTCAGCAGAGTCAGCGGATAGCGGGGCACAATGGCCATGGACACTCCGCCTGTGTAACTGCCCACCCAGATGTTCTGTTGGCTGTCTTTCAGGACGGCATAGATGCCGTTTCCCTTCAGGGAGTTGGGATCTCCGCTTCGGCTACAGAGCAGTTGCCGGGTCTGGCTCAGGTCCCTCCGCACCGCATACACTCCTCCACCGTCTATACCGGCCAGCATCACCTGGCCGTCGTAGTCCACCAGAGCACGGATGGGGTTGCTCCATGCCGCTTCGGTGGTAGGCAGTTGACGGATCTCTCCGCTGGCCATCACCAGGACTCGGAGTCCGTTGTCGTTCGTACCCATCCAGAGTTCGCGTCCGTCGTCCGTCAGGCAGAGCGTCTCGATGTCCAGCCCCTGCGCCCTCTCCGTCCAGCGGTTTTGGGTGCCTTTGCGGCAGATGGACCAGAGTCCCTCGTGGGTGGCGGCATACACCGTATCGCCTGCTACGATCACGTCGTTCACAGACCGGCCGGCCATCACCGGCAGGGCTTTTCCGGCCTGCTCCGATTTATAGAGCCCGATGTTCAGAGCAATCCACAGCACGCCGTCGGCATCAATGGCCAATTTGCCCATCTGCGTCCCTTCGCTCCCCACTAATTCGCGCATCGTGAGGTAGGGCTCAAAACCATCCATGCGGGGCGAATAGCGGCTGATGTTTCCCTTTTGGTCGTAGGCCCACAATCCATGCCGGCCCGCGTAGCACACACCCAGCTTACGGCCGGCACGGTCGCCATAGCTCTGGTCGCCGGGCAGCATGTAGGACTTCAGCGTGCGGCCGTTATAGCGGTCGATGGCTGCCTTCGTAGCAATCCACACCACCCCGTCGGCATCCTCGGCAATGGCCGATACCCGCTGGCTGCTCAGCCCCTCGGCATGTCCGATGTGCTTCACGACCAGAGGCACCGAGTTCCATCCGCCTGCCAGTAGCGGCCACATCAGCAGCCACCACCATGCCCAAGTCCATATCCTGTGTTTTTCGAGTTTCATAGTGCAAAGGTAAAGGTTTCCTGGCTATCGTCCACCAGCATCTCATCGTTTTTCGGATGCTCCACCCTATGTTATGCAACATAAATATCGCACGCACCGGCACACACGCACAGGCGCATCTCTCACGCGCGCGCGTGAGAAGTTTAAAACATCTGCCATCTGCCACAAGAAAAACCATCAATGGTTTGATACTAAACCATTTATCGTTCATTACCGTGTGGCAGATGGTTTCAGATTTCTCCATTGTTGACACAAAATCAAGCGTTTTTGAGCAAAAACAGAGACCCAACGAGGACAAAATTTGGATTTCGCTCTTTTTTTTGCTATATTTGTGGCAGATAAAACGCAAAAATCACCTTAAAAACAGCAAAACATGGAGAATAACGAACCCATCATGGAACTGGGCGCCCATACAACCATCTGCTTTCTCGAAGGTTGCCCCCAGGCCGAAACCTGCATCCACCGGCTGGCCTACCGGCAGCTCGGCGACACACGCTACTATGGCAACGCCGTCCACCCCTCGTCGCTGAAGGACGGCCAGTGCGTCATGTATGAGGAGGCCAAGCTCCACCGCATGGCCCGCGCCAGCCAGCATCTCTTCGACGAGGTGCGCATGAAGCACTATCACGACATACACAGCCGGGTGATGCGCATCCTGCACAGCCGCAGCAACTTCTACCGCTGCCTGAGGGGAGAGAAGCTGCTCGACGAGGACGAACAGCGCAGCATCGAGCAGCTCTTTGCCCAGTATGGCTACCCCACCGAACATCTCTTCGACAGCTACGTACTCCAGTATTGAGGCCCACGGACAGCCATCCTCTCCTGCCACGGCACGTAGTTGGCACAACTGTTCCAACGTATTGAAACAATCGTTCCAACGTATTGGAACAACTGTTCCAAGCCGCTGAAACAACTGTTCCAAGTACCTTCTCCTTCCATCCCACCCTACATTCCCCACCTGCTATGACCTACAATCCGAAAATCACCCTCGTGCGTCTGGACAACAAACAGAAGCCGCGCGTCTCCACCCTCACCCTGAGCCGGCTGCTCGACAAGCTGACCGACAACCTGCAGAACGAAGAGCTGGCCCAGCTGCGGACGCTCTTCACCTACCACCCGGGCCACCTCCTGACCGACCGTCATCGGAGGCTGCACCGCCTCTACCCCTCCGTCAAGCTGCGCAAGGGCGACGACGGCTCGCTGCAGGCCGCCGGCTACAACGCCCTGCTACTGCTCTCGGCCGGCCCCATCCTCGCGGCCGGGCGCCGGC
>CAMGAL010000167.1 GCA_946007445.1 uncultured Mediterranea sp. | reverse complement strand
CCTCCTCCCTTGGCATTCGAAGTGCTGGATGCTGTGATGGAGAAGCTGCCCGGATTCCCCATCGTACTGCACGGTTCTTCTTCTGTTCCCCAGGAAGAGGTGGAGACCATCAACAAGTATGGTGGCAAGCTGGAAGCTGCTATCGGTATCCCCGAAGAGGAGCTGCGTAAGGCTGCCAAGAGCGCTGTCTGCAAGATCAACATCGACTCAGACTCTCGTCTGGCCATGACTGCTGCCATCCGTCAGGTCTTCGCCGAGAAGCCTGCTGAGTTCGACCCCCGCAAGTACCTGGGTCCCGCTCGCGACAACATGGAGAAGATGTACAAGCACAAAATCATCAATGTGCTGGGTTCAGACAACAAGCTGGCTGAATAAATCCAAGTAGACCCCAAAAGAAAAACAGGCCCCAACGGGCCTGTTTTTTGTTTCTATTCCCCTGAATCACGGACGTGTCAGCCCTTGCGATACTCCTTGGGCGACACACCGAGGTGCTGCTTGACGTACTTGCCGAAGAAGGAGATGCTGGGGAAGTCCAGCTCTTGAGCAATCTCCTTGATGGACTTCTCAGAGTACTCCAGCCGCTGGCGGATGTCTTCCACCACAAAGGCATTGATGATTTCGGTCGCCGTCTTGCCACTGACGTTCTTGCACACGGCAGAAAGGTACTTGGTGGAGACGTTCAGCTTGTCTGCATACCAATAGACGAAGCGGGGTTTCACCTCCTGCACCGAGAGCAGCTCCATGAAGCGGCGAAACAGGATGTCGCCCTGGCGCACACCGCGGATGTCGGTGGAGACCACCAGGCTGTCGAGCATGGAGAGCAGGTCGTAGAAGAGTGCCTGGATGAGGGAACGCATCACCTCTTTATGATAAGAGCCGGATGAGTTGCGCAGCTTCATCTTGATCAGGTTGCGATAGCTCTTCATGTACTCCTTCTGCTCGGGCGTGAGGTGCATCAGCGGATTCTTGAAGATGTAGAAGGCCCGTTCCCACACGCTGCGCTCGTAACGCAACAGCCCCTGAAACTGGCGGGCGGAAAGGAAGGCCGCACTACAACGGAAGTCGGGCGATATGGCCGCCGGACGGAGCACATGGTTAGGGCCGACCAACAGCAGGTCATCGGCAGAGAGTGTATAGGTCATCTCGTCAACCACCAATTCCGCCGTGCCCTGTTCGCTAAAAACCATCAGTATCGCATCGAGCTTCACAATCTGGGCATCCGGGCCATTGGTACGGGGCATCTCTTCGATGAAAAGAATGTCACTGTCCGAATAGCCTTGCGCAAAGTGCGACTTCAGCGACTCCATGGTCACTTTCAGCACTCCCTGGTTTGTTCTCAATCTGTCCAAATCCTTTGTTTCTTCCTTCATTTGAATAAGTCATTTTTCCGTTTTCGGTGGCAAAAGTACGAAATGACACCGATAAAAAACCGACAAAAAGAGCTCAATTAGTGTTCTATTTCTCCATTTTGAAAGAAATGTCTGATTATGTTCTCAAATAGGACACTTTTTGCGCGCAATACATAGGAGTGTTCTAAAAACGAACACCTAATTTTGCGGTCAAATTGAAAATAGAATAAGAACATTAAGTGTAAAAAGACAAATGGTAACAGTAAACAGAAAGTGGATGCAACTGGCAGGAATCGTCGGTTGCGCCTTGTGGATGACCTCCTGCAAGCAGGAAGCGCAAGTGGGACAAATGCCGAACAGTTATAAAACCATGACCGTGGCCCCGAGCGACAAGGAGTACACAACGGCTTACTCGGCCACCGTACGCGGCCGTTATGATGCCCCCATCGTGCCTCAGGTATCAGGCACCATCTGGAAAGTGATGGTCAAGGAAGGCCAGCACGTACGCAAGGGCCAATCGCTCTTCATCATTGACCAGGTGCCCTACCGCGCCGCGCTCAACACCGCCGAGGCCAACCTCGAAGTGGCCAAGGCTGCCCTGGCCACCGCCGAACTCAACTACAACAGCGCCAAGGAGCTGAACGCACAGAAGGTCGTTTCGGAGCACAGCTTACTGACCAGCAAGAATAGCTACCTCACCGCCAAGGCACAGGTGGCCCAGGCAGAAGCCCAGGTGGTCAATGCCCGCAACAACATGGCCTACACCGAGGTGAAGAGCCCCAGCGACGGTATTGTAGGTGCCATTCCCATGCGCGAAGGTACCTTGGTAGGTCCCTCGATGGGCACCTCGCTGACCACCGTGAGCGACAACAAGGATTGCTACGTCTACTTCTCGATGACCGAGAACCAGCTGCTCCAGATGACTCGCAAGTATGGCACGACCGATGAAGCCGTGAAGAACATGCCCGCCGTATCGTTGCAACTCAACGACGGTTCGCTCTACGACGTGCAAGGCCGCATCGAGAGCATCAGCGGCGTCATCGACCGCCAGACCGGTACGGTATCTGTCCGCGCCATCTTCCCCAACGAGCGGGGCATCCTGCGCAGCGGTGCCACCGCATCGGTCATCGTGCCCGATGCCTACAAGCAGTGCATCGTCATCCCGCAGGCAGCCACCTTCATGCTGCAAGACAAGGTGCTTGTCTATAAGGTCGTGGACGGCAAGGCCGTATCAGCCATCGTACAGGTGGCCGAGGGCAACGACGGACGCGAATATGTCGTACTGGACGGCTTGAAGCCCGGCGAAGAGATTGTTGCCGAAGGCGCAGGCCTTGTCAGAGAAGGTACACAGGTGAAATAACAGACTAAGGAAACGAAGACAATGAAAGGAAACATATTTATCAAACGGCCGGTAATGGCCATGTCTATATCGATTCTGATATTGATAATCGGTATGATTTCGCTCCTCACCTTGCCTGTGGAGCAATATCCCGACATTGCACCTCCCACCGTACAGGTGGAGGCCCAATACACGGGAGCCGATGCCGAAGCCATGATGAACGCCGTCATCATGCCGCTGGAAGAGAGTATCAACGGTGTGGAAAACATGGAATACATCACCTCTACAGCCTCCAATGCAGGACGTGCCACCATACAGGTCATCTTCAAGCAGGGTACCAACCCCGATATGGCTGCCGTCAATGTGCAGAACCGCGTCAGCAAGGCACAGGGCCTGCTGCCCGCCGAGGTAACCAAGATTGGTGTGACCACCACCAAGCGCCAGACCTCCTTCCTGCAGATTGTATCGCTGGTATGTACCGACGACCGATATGACGAAAACTTCCTGGGCAACTATCTGGACATCAACGTCGTGCCGCGCATCAAGCGTATCGAGGGTGTGGGCGACGTCATGGAGCTGGGCAACACCTACTCCATGCGTGTGTGGCTCAAGCCCGATCGCATGGCCCAGTACGGACTGGTGCCCTCCGACATCGCCGGCCTGCTGGCCGAGCAGAACCTGGAAGCCCCTACCGGCTCGCTGGGTGAACACTCCAACAATACCTTCCAGCTGACCATGAAGTACCGCGGTCGTCTGAAGAGTGTGGAGGAGTTCAAGAACATCGTCGTCAGTTCCGATGCCAACGGCAATGTGCTGCGTCTCAAAGATGTGGCCGACGTGGAGTTGGGAGCCCTCTCCTATGCTTTCCATGCCGAAAACACCGGCCATCCGGGTGTGACCTTCATGGCCTTCCAGGTAGCCGGAGCCAACGCCACCGATGTGAACAAGCGCATCGAGGCCGAGGTAGATGCCATGAGCAAGGAATTGCCTGCCGGACTGGAGTTCCGCAAAATGATGAGCTCCAACGACTTCCTCTTCGCCTCTATCCACAACGTAGTGGAGACACTGGTCATCGCCATCATTCTGGTTATTCTGGTGGTGTACTTCTTCCTGCAGGACTTCAAGAGTACACTGATTCCCTCTATCTCCATCATCGTGTCGCTGGTGGGAACCTTCGCCTGCCTGATGGCCGCCGGATTCACCATCAACATCCTGACGCTGTTTGCCCTGGTATTGGCCATCGGTACCGTGGTGGATGACGCCATTGTAGTAGTGGAGGCCGTGCAGGCCAAGTTCGATGCCGGCTACAAGTCCTCCTACCTGGCCACCAAAGATGCCATGGGCGATGTGACCATGGCCGTATTCACCTGTACGCTGGTGTTCATGGCCGTGTTCGTGCCTGTGACCTTCATGGGTGGTACCAGCGGTATCTTCTATACCCAGTTCGGTGTCACCATGGCCACGTCAGTAGGTCTCTCTTGCATCTGCGCCTTGACCCTCTGCCCCGCCCTCTGCGCCATCATGATGCGCCCCAGCGACGGCACCAAGAGTGCCAAGAGCATCAACGGCCGCGTGCGTGCCGCCTACAACGCCTCCTACAACGCCCTGCTGGGCAAGTATAAGAAAGGTGTGATGTTCGCCATTCACCACCGCTGGATGGTGTGGGTAGGCCTTGTCTGCTCCATTGTCCTGCTGAGTTACTTCATGGCGACGACCAAGACCGGTCTGGTACCTCAGGAAGACCAGGGCGTCTGCATGATGAATGTCAGCTGTGCGCCCGGTACCTCGCTGGAAGAGACCGGCAAGGTGATGCGCGAGGTGGAGGAAATCCTCAAGCAGCAGCCCGAAATCGAGTCGTACGCCAAGGTGGCCGGCTACGGACTGATCTCCGGTCAGGGCTCTTCTTACGGTATGTACATTATCCGTCTCAAGAACTGGGACGAGCGTAAGGGCAAGGAGCACGACATCAACACCGTCATGGGCCGCATCAACGGAGCCTGCTTCATGATCAAGAAAGCACAGATCTTTGCTTTCCAGCCGGGTATGATTCCGGGCTATGGTATGGGTAACTCCATCGAGATGTACATGCAGGACCGCACGGGTGGCGACAAGGCCGTGTTCTACCAGAACACCCTGAAATTCCTCGGTGCCCTGAACCAGCGTCCTGAGATTGCCATGGCCTACACCCCCTATGCCATGAACTTCCCGCAGGTGAGCGTCGATGTCGATGCTGCCCAGTGCAAGCGTGCCGGCATCTCTCCCTCTACCGTACTGAGCGTGCTGGGAGCCTACTGCGGTGGAGCCTATATCAGCAACTACAACCAGTTTGGTAAGGTGTACCGCGTCATGACACAGGCCGCACCCGAATATCGTCTGAGCGAGAGCGACCTCGACAACATGTTCGTGCGCAACGGCACAAAGATGGCTCCCATCAGCCAGTTCGTCAAGGTGAAGAAGGTGCTCGGCCCCGAGTCGTCCGACCGCTTCAACCTCTACTCCAGCATCAAGGTGCAGGCCAATGCCGCCCAGGCGAACGCGACGCGG
>CAMGAL010000166.1 GCA_946007445.1 uncultured Mediterranea sp. | reverse complement strand
ACGGCCAGATAAGAGCACATACCGAGGAAGAACGCAAATATCATATTGTCCACGAAAATGGAGCGGACGAATAAACTAATCAAATGTTCCATACTTGCATGAATTAAAAATTAGATACTATGAATCATTTTTCTTGCAATTCCTTGTTATGTGCACGTTGATACCAGATGATGCAGGCCACGATAATCAACGCCATGGGAGGCATCAGCATCAAGCCGTTGTTCACGTAGCCGAGGCTCTTCAGCCAGTCGTGGTTGAGGATGTTGAAGCCCAGCAGCGTGCCCGAACCGAGCAGCTCGCGGAAGAAGGCTACCAGCACCAGCACCTTGGCATAGCCCAGACCGTTGCCCACACCGTCGAGGAACGACTCCCAGGGAGCATTCTGCATGGCGAAGGCCTCCAAACGGCCCATCAAGATACAGTTGGTAATAATCAGACCTACGTACACAGACAGCTGCACGCTGACATCGTAGGCAAAAGCCTTCAGGATTTCACTGACGATAGTCACCAGCGCGGCCACCACCACCAGCTGCACGATGATGCGGATGCGGTTGGGCACCGTCTTGCGCAGCAAGGAGATGACCACATTGGCAAAGGCTGTAATCACCGTCACGGAGAGACCCATCACGATGGCCGGCTCCAACTTGGCCGTAACGGCCAGGGCCGAACAGATACCCAGCACCTGTACGGTGACGGGGTTATTCATACTCAGCGGAGTAGAGAATACTTCTTTATTCGCTTTTGAAAACAATTGTCCCATATTCTTATTCCTCCTCATTATTGGTTAAAAACTTGCTGTAGGCACCCAGGCAATCCTTCAGCATGGCAGCCACACCGGTAGAGGTGATCGTACCACCCGAGATGCCATCCACCTCGTAGTCAGGATTGGCCACCTTGCCATTCTTCACCACGGTGAGGGCCACCTGGCCGTCGGCGATGGACTTCTTGCCAGGGAACTGACCCTGGAAGTGGTCGCTGGCAATCTCGGCACCCAGACCGGGTGTCTCACTGGCGTGCGAGAAGTAGACACCATAGACGGTATCCTTGTCGGCATCCAGGGCGACATAGCCCCAGATGGCACCCCACAGACCGGCTCCATAGACGGGGAAGACATACTTCTTCTGACCCTCTACCTCGCACACGAAGACGTGCAGACGGCCCTTCTCCTTGGCTTCCTTCTCATAGGCCGTGGCAAAGCCTTCGGTGTTCTCGGCCAGGGTACCATCGGCCTGCATGAGCATATCAGCCTTCACATACTTGTTATATTCGGCATCGGCATCGGCCACACCCTTCACGTTGAGGGCGGCCAGAATCTGCTTTTTCGTGTCGAGCTCTACATTCTTCGTCTGCTTTTCGCGCAAAGAGGAGCTGACAAATGCCAACAGAAATGCCACGATAACCACCATTACCGAGGCATATATAATGGTATAACTGTTACTATTGGTATTCATATCTTATATTATTTTACGGCGCGTTTCGCACGACGGTTAATGTTGCTTTGCACCACAAAGTAGTCGATGAGCGGAGCAAAGATGTTCATCAGCAGGATGGCCAGCATCATACCCTCGGGATAACCGGGATTGAGCACACGGATGACAATGGCCATGACACCAATCAGGAAACCGAAGATGTACTTACCGGTCTCGGTGCGGGCGGAGGTGACGGGGTCGGTAGCCATGAAGACAGCACCGAAGCAGAAACCACCCAGCACGAGGTGTTCGTACCAAGGCATGTGGGCCATCGCCGTGTCAGGACCAATGGTGTTGAACACCCATGCCATGAAGGCACCACCCACAAAGACGCTCAGCATGGTCTTCCAGCTGGCAATGCCGGTCCACAGCAGCAGGATGGCACCCAGGGCAATGGCAATGACGCTGGTCTCACCGATGGAACCGGGAATCAGACCATAGACCATGTCCATCGAGAAAGCAGGTGCGGCACCCGTCGTAGAGGCAACACCCAAGGGGGTAGCCACCGTCAGGCCATCGACCGACTGACCCAGTCCGAGGATGGAGTCGCCCGATACCCAGACGGCATCGCCCGACATCTTGGTGGGATAGGCAAAGAAGAGGAAGGCACGCGTGATGAGGGCCACATTGAAGATGTTCATACCGGTACCGCCGAACACCTCCTTGGCAAAGATGACCGAGAAGGCCGTAGCGATGGCCAGAATCCACAGCGGGCAATCCACCGGTACAATCATCGGAATCAGCATACCTGAAACGAGGAATCCCTCCTGGATTTCTTCTTTCTTCCACTGGGCCACCACAAATTCGATGCCCAGACCTACGACATAGGAGACAATGATTTTAGGCAATACGGCCAGGAAACCATAGGCAAACAGCTCGCAGAAGCTGCCATCCATGCCGGCAGCCTTGAAGTGCTGATAACCTACGTTGTACATACCAAACAGCAAAGCCGGCATCAGCGCAATGACCACCATAGACATAATGCGCTTGCTGTCGATGGCGTCGTGAATGTGCGTTCCCGATTTCGCCGTGGCATTGGGCACGAACAGGAATGTTTCGAAGCCGTCGAATACCGAGCGAAATGCGTGGAGTTTGCCGCCCTCTTCAAAGTTCGGCTTTATCTTATCGAGATAATTTCTTAACGCTTTCATTTATTTGAGTTTATAAGTTTTCAGTTTATAAGTTATTACGCCATCTCTGCACGCAGCATATCCAGGCCGGCACGCACGATGCGCTGCACCTCCACCTTGCTGGAGCAGACGAACTCGCAAAGCGCGAAGTCTTCGGGAGCCACCTCGTAGATGCCCAGAGCCTCCATGCGGTCGATGTCGCCGGCAATGATAGCCTTCACCAGGTATTCGGGATAGATGTCCATGGGGAACACGCGGTCGTACTCGCCGGACATAATCATGTGGCGCTCGCCACCCTTGATGCGGGCATCGGGGGCAAACTGCTTCTTGCCCATCAGCCAGCTGAAGTAGGAGTGGTTGGCGCTATACTGATTGAAGCGGGGCATGATCCAGCCGAGCATCTCGTGCTGGTCGTCGCCTTCAGGAATGACGGTCAGCTGGCTGTCGAAGGCACCCAGGAAACCGTTGGCTTTGATTTGCTTGCCGGTGAGGGGGCTGCCGCTGATGTAGCGCAACGTCTTGCCCTCCGACACATTGCCCTTGAACACGCCGGTCAGCAGGGCACCCACCTGCAGCTTGCAGTAAGCAGGTTTCTTCACTTCGCTACCGGTCAGGGCCACCTTGCGGGTCATGTCCACACGGCCGGTGTTCAGCAGGCGGCCGATGAAGATGACGGCTTCGGGCTGGATGGTCCATACGGTCTCGCCCTTGGCGATGGGAGCCACATGGTTGATCTGCACGCCCACGTTGCCGGCAGGATGCGGGCCGTCGAAAGCGGTGATGGTGACATTCTTGGCCTCGGTCAGTGCTTTGGCCGTCTGCTTCACGCTGATGCCCAGGTAGGTCTTGGCCATCTTGGCGAGCGCATCGAGACCTGTCTGGAAGTTGGCCTCATCGCCCTGCAGCTGGAACTCGAAGTCGGGAGCCAGCGGATTGCTGTTGAAGGCCGATACGAAGATGGCCTTGGGCTCCACCGACGGGTCGGCAATGACGTCGTACGGACGCTGACGGATGAAGGCGAACATACCGGCATTGAGCAATGCCTCCTTCACCTGGGCAGCGTTCATCTTGGCGGGATCTTTCTTGCCAAACTCCTCGTAGTCCTGCTCGGTAGCAGCCTCTACGACGATGCTCAGCACCTTGCGGCGTTCGCCGCGCTCCACGCTGGTCACCACGCCGCTGACGGGCGACACAAACTTCACTTCAGGATGATTCTTGTCGATAAACAAGGGTCCTCCGGCCATCACATACTCCTGCTCTTTGACCACCACTTTGGGCTTCACGCCTGTAAAGTCGTCGGGAACCAATGCGTAGAATCCCGGCTCTTTGACAGGCATCAACTCCTTCGCGGCACTCCCCTTCAGGTTGATGTCAAGGCCTTTGCGTAACTTAATTACATTTGCCATAGGTTATCTAAAAAATAATGGTTTCTCAAATTGCCTGCAAAATTACTAAATTAGATTGTGAAAAGAGAGCAAAAGCGGAAGTAAATACGGAAAATTCTCCGTAATTACTTCCGTTTGCGAGCACGGCCATTTCCTTATCTGGCCTCGGTGTAGGGGAAGGTGTGAAAACCGCGCAAGAGGTCGTCCACGACCAGTCGTTTCTTGCCGGGCAGTTGCAGCGAGCGTAGCTCCACCCAGCCGTCGGTAGCCGCTATGCGCAGGTAGCTGCGCCCATCGGTCCGCAAGGTGCCGGGCCGGGCCTCGAGGGGTTGCTGCCGGTAGCGGCTCTCGTAGATTTTCACCACGATGGGGTCGCCATCGGGGCGATGAAACTCCGTCCAGGCTGCCGGATAGGGCGAGAGGCCGCGGATGAAGTCGTAGATGCGTTGGGCCGGCTGCGCCCAGTTGATCCGACAGGTCTCCTTGAAGATCTTGGGGGCGGGACGCAACTCGCCCTCCACGCTCATCTCCTCTTGGGGGATGGGGTTTGCCCTACCGGCCAGGATGTCGTCCACGGTCTCGGTCACCACCCTGCCACCCAGCAGCATGAGGCGGTCGTGTACATCGCCCACGCAATCAGTTTCGGCAATGGGCACCCGCTCCTGGCGGATGACGGCACCGGTATCTATCTCATGGCGCAGGAAGAAGGTGGTGACTCCCGTTTCGTGGTCGCCGTTGATGACGGCCCAGTTGATGGGTGCCGCCCCCCGATATTGCGGGAGGAGCGAGGCGTGCAGATTGAAGGTACCCAGGGGAGGCATCTCCCACACCACTTGGGGAAGCATACGAAAGGCCACCACAATCTGCAGGTCGGCCTGCCAGGCACGCAGGGCTTCGAGGAAAGTCTCGTCCTTCAGTCGTTCGGGCTGCAGCAGGGGCAGGTTGTGCTCCAAGGCATACTGCTTGACGGGCGAGCTTTGCAGCTTGTGGCCTCGTCCGGCCGGTTTGTCGGGCATCGTGATGACACCCACCACCCGATAGCCGCCCTCCACCAGACAGCGCAAAGGCTCCACGGCAAAGTCGGGCGTACCCATATAGACTATTCGTAAATCGTTCTTTTGCATATATATCAAATTGTGAATTTATGTATTGAAACCATATTCAAGTTGCGGCTTTGCCTCAACTATAAGGAGTTATAGGAGATATAGAAGTTATCACTTCGCTTCGCTCCGTTAGGAGTTATCGCAGGCTA
>CAMGAL010000165.1 GCA_946007445.1 uncultured Mediterranea sp. | reverse complement strand
GCATGCCGTTGAAGAGGTCGGGGCGGCGGAAGAAGAAGTTGGCGGCATGGAATCCGCCCATGGAGCAGCCGGTGGTGATGAACATCTGCTGGTCGTTGCAGCGCAGGTTGGGCAGCAGCTCGTCGGTGACGTAGCGGAACCATCGCTCGTGCTGCTCGATGCGCCAGCGCTTCTCGCCGCCCTTGTTCGACCAGGTCTCCCAGTCGATGCCGTCCACGCAGATGACGCGGATGCGGCCCGCGTCGATGAAGGGGGCCAGAGCGTCTATCATGTGGTAGTTTTCCCAGTCGAAGAAGCGTCCGTCCTGGCAGGGGAAGGCCAGGAAGGCCTGGCCGTCGTGCCCGTACACTTTGTATTCCATGTCGCGGCAGAGGTTGTGGCTCCACCATTTGTGATATTCTACGTTCATTGGATTATTATTCTTTAGTAGTTACTGTATGTGAAAGTAGTTATCTTCGGAAGGAGTTAAAGTAGTTAGAGGAGTTATCACTCCGCTTCGCTCCGTTAGGAGTTATCGCAGGCTTCGCCTGCTCAGTCAATAGTCGGAGTATCGGCTTTAACTCCTGAGGCCCGAGAGGGCCGATAACTCCTTTAACTCCTCTAACTCCTCCAAACAAAAAAACTCACCCCCTATGGCATGCGTCGGCCAGGAAGGCATCGCGCTCCTCGGCCGTGCGGAATCGGGCGATGTAGGCCTGGTCGCCCATGGCGCCGGAGAGGGCCTTGGCGATGCGGGGCGACATCATCATGGCGTAGCCATACTTGGCCAGCATGGCCTCGTGGTCGAGGACGTAGCGCTCGTTGTCGCGCCGGCCGGCAAAGACGCAGTAGTAGTCGTCGTGGGGGTCGGGGGTGGTGCGGCAGTCGAAGGCTATCATGTCGGCCCATATCTTGAACATGGAGATGTTGTGGGCATAGTTGATCATGTCCGGCGTATAGCCGCCGCCGGGGCGCATGTTCACCTCCAGGGCCACGAAGTCGCCCACTTCGCCCAGGCCTCGGTGGGCCTTGTTGAGGCGGAAGAACTCCAGGTGGACGAAGCGCGACTTCACGCCGAAGGCATCCACCGTGCGGCGCCCCCAGAAGCGGAGGTTCTCCGACATGTGCTGCTCCACGTAGTAGGTGGAGTCGAGGTTGTAGTTCACGATGTCGGCTATGCTAGGCGGGCAGACGCACATGGACTCTACGAGGGGCTCGCCCTTGGAGTTGATCACCGCATCGTAGGTGCAGATGTCGCCCGTCACGAACTCCTCGATGACGTAGTGCTCCACCTGAGGGGTGTAGCGGAAGAACTCCTCCAGCTGGCTCTCGTTCTCAATCTTGTGGGCACCGCCGGCACCCACGCCCACGTCGGGCTTGGCAAAGAGGGGATAGCCGGCGTCCTGCGAGAATCGCTTGGCGGCCTCCAGCCCTTCGCTGCTCTTGATCTGGCGGGCGGTGCGGATGCCGCCTTTGGCGTAGTATCGCTTCATCTCCGACTTCTCCTTGAAGGCCTCGATGCCGTCCAGCTTCACACCCGTCTGTACGTTGAAGTCGGTGCGCAGGCGGGCGTCGGTCTCCAGCCAGAACTCGTTGTTCGACTCAATCCAGTCAATGTGGCCGTACTTCCAGGCGTAGTAACCCACGGCGCGGTACATCTGGTCGTAGTCGCCAATGTTGCTTACGGCGTAATATTCTGTCAGCGAGCGCTTCAGCTCGTCCGATAGCGATGCCTGCGGAGCGTCGCCGATGCCCAACACACGTACCCCGTTCTTCTGCAATTCGTCACAGAATTGCCAGTATTTCTCGGGAAAGTTGGGCGAAATAAAGATAAAGTTAACCATAACGAACCTATATTTATCTGTTTTAGTTGCTAAATGATTTTGCAAAACTAAGAAGAAAAACTAACTTTGCAAAACATTTTTAGCATTAAACTCACCGAACAGCCTCAATATGAAATATTTCCTAACCAGCAGCCCCAGTGTAGCCATGGACGGAGCCATCAATCCGGCCAACGGATTCCTCGACCGCCTGCGTCACGCGCTCGGCCAGCACCCCCTTCACGCCCTCTTCGTCACCACCTATCCCGACGATGTGCCTTGGAGCGAACACTGCTCCGTCTGCATGTGTCAGGCCTTCGAGGAGGTGGGCTTCCAGTTTGCCTCCTACGAGCTGCTCGACCGCCGCACGGCTCCCCGGGTGGAGGAGCTGATGCGCCGCTGCGACTTCCTGATACTGGGTGGCGGCCATGTGCCCTCGCAGAATGCCTTCCTCCACGACCTCGACATGCCGCGCCTCATCAAGCGCTTCAACGGCGTGGTGCTGGGCATCTCGGCCGGCAGCATGAACTGCGCGCGCATCGTCTATGCCCAGCCGGAGGAGCCCGGCGAGGCGCTGGATGCCAACTATGCCCGCTTCCTGCCCGGATTGGGGCTCACCGAGGTGCAGATACTGCCTCACTATCACCTCTGCAAGGAGATGCAGGTGGATGGCTTCAAGGTGTACGACGACATTGCCATGCCCGACAGCCGCCTGCGTCAGAGCCGCTTCTACGTCTTCCCCGACGGCACCTACCTGCTGGGCGAGGGGGGCACAGAGACCATCTACGGCGAGTTTCTGCTCATCGAGAATGGGGTGATGCGCCGCGTGGCGGGCGACGGCCAGCATATGCAGTTGCCGTTCGTCTGACGAGCTACGAGTGGCTTGTTTTTAGAACACAGAGACACTGAGACACGGAGTTTTTTTAGTTTTTTCAGTGGTTGAGTTTATGAGTCGTTGAAACCACAGGTTTTCATGGATTGGGACGGATTAATATATAATAAATATCTGTATGATAGTCCATCAAAGAAAGCTTAAAAATGTTCTCAGAATTTGTGAATATCTACAACTATTTGTAGCTTTGCGGCAAGAATAAAATAACAGATGGAAGTAAGATTCAACGAGACATATCTTAAGGAACTATATACAGAGGCAAAATGTGATAAGAAGCATCGCTTCCAACCTCAGATAATCCGCAAATATATTCGGGTTGTGGATTTAATGGTATCAGAGACTAACGTTCTAGGATTGATGAAGTATAACGCCTTACGCTACGAAAAACTCGTTGGAAACAAACAAGGCTTATCTTCCGTTAGGATAAATGACCAATATCGCATAGAGTTTGAAGAATATATCAAGGATGGTGAAATGATAGCAACCATTTGCAATATAACGGATTTGTCTAACCATTATGATTAAGGAAAAATGAACAACGAAAAGAAAATAGCTGCAGGCATGGTGGCAAACAATCTTACGCCAGCCTATCCTACTCATCCGGGAGAAATCATCAAAGATGAGGTGGAATATCGAGGCATATCCCAACGTCAATTGGCCAAGCAAATGGGTATTGCCAACTCGGCACTCAACGAGATACTTAATGGCCATCGGCCTGTCACAGAGAAAACTGCCTTACTCTTTGAGGCGGCTCTCGGCATCAATGCAGAGCCTTTGCTCCATTTGCAAATGAAGTATAATCTCCAAACAATGGCCAACGATAAGACCTTCATGCAGCGTTTGGAGATAATACGTCATTCGGTTGCCATGCTTTGACTCAGCCCTACCCATATACGGATTGGAACGGATAAGGAGAATCATAAAACTGTATAAATCCGCCTCAATCCGTGAAAATCTGTGGTTTCAACAACTCACAAACTCAAGAACTCAAAAACTCAAAAACTAAATTCATAAGCCCGTCACCTGTCACCCGTCACCTGTAACTTGTAGCTGCTGCGGCTGTCGGTGGCCACCAGCACGCGGTCGTGACCCGCGGCATAGGGGCAGTCGGGTTGCAGGGTGTGGATGCCATCGTCCACGCGGCCGATGTAGCTGTAGGTGCCATCCACGGGCGAGAACCACCAGAGGTCCTTCTGCCGGCCGCTGATGAGGCGCAGATCCACCGTCAGGGGGCGGGCGGTGTAGTCATACACCAGCAGGTAGTCGTGCCCGCGGGTGGCGATGAGGCGGTCGTAGCGCTGGCCGTTGTCGCCGGCTATGATGCGCTGGTCGGGCACCCGCTCGAAGTAGGGGAAGCTGAGCATCAGCTGCTTGAGGTGCTTCATCTGGCGGAAGCCGGGTGCCTGCAGGGCCTCTGTCCAGGGGGTGGTGGCGCCGTAGGCGGGGAGCAAGCCCGGGCGGTAGAACTGCATGATGGAGTTGTGGCCGTAGGTGTGGCCGCAGGCGCCGGCAAAGACCGACCAGTAGGCGTAGCGGCGCACGTCGTCGGCACTCCAGCGCCGCTCGGCGGGGTCGTGCAGGCCTTGGGGAATCTCTTCGTAGGAGGGCTCACCGTCGAGCACGGGCTTGAGCGGCTGCAGCGCGTGGCTGCGCTCTACGAATCGCCAGTTGTCTTCCTCGGTATTCTCTTCGATGGGGTATTCGCCGTCGCCCATGCGCTGGCCGTAGCGGCGGTGTCCGCTCTGAAACATGTGGAAGTCCAGCCACTCTGCGTCGTGAAACCAGGTGGCCGAGAGGGTGCGTCCGCGCGGATGGAAGGTCATCAGGTGCTCCTTGTCTATGGAGCGGATGGTGGTGGCCAGTGCCTCCCACACCTCCCGCTTCACGTCGCCCTTGATGTCGCCGCCGATGATCCATACGATGTTGGGGCAGGACTTGTAGCGGTTGGCCAGGAAGGTGCCGTAGGCCTTGGCTTGCTCCACGTCCATGAGGCCGGCCTTCACCAGGCCTCCCCAGATGCACACCATGCCGATGTAGATGCCCCGGCGCTGAGCCGAGTGGACGATGTAATCCATGTGCTGCCAGTAGCCATACACGCCCGGCTGGTCGATGCGGCTGAAGTCGTAGCCTTGGGGGTGTGACGACTGACCATAGATGTTGATGGCCGGCACGCCGTTCACCGTCTGCACCTGCACGACGTTGTAGCCCTGCAGGCGGCACTGCTCGAGGTAGAAGTCCGTCTCGTCGCGGTTGAGCCGCTCGGGCAGCAGCCAGCCGGTGTCGGCCAGCCAGAAGAAGGGGGTCCCGTCGGCGTGTTGCAGGTAGCGCCCTTCGGCGGAGACTTGTAGCTTGCCGTGCTCCCAGGGCAGGGAGCTTTTCATGTTTTGGGCACGTAGGCCCATAGTGAGTGCCAACAGCAGGGCGGGCACGAGCCACTTGGATAGATGCATAGTCAGGGTATGAAATGATGGGTTATACAAAAAAAAGAGAGGTACACATCGCTATGTATCTCTCTTGCTGTCTGATGTTTGTGGTGTCACCAGGAATCGAACCGGGGACACAAGGATTTTCAGTCCTTTGCTCT
>CAMGAL010000164.1 GCA_946007445.1 uncultured Mediterranea sp. | reverse complement strand
TACCGCAAGCCCCGTGTGGGAGCAGAATATCCCGTCTGCAACCCTCTGGATAGCGATGAGTTTGACGGCTACACCCTCTCGCCGCAGTGGCAATGGCATGGCAACATCAATGAGAAGTGGGCCTACTACGCCGGCAACGAGAGCCTGGTGCGACTCTACTCATATCCCGTCGTGCCCGACTACCGCAACCTCTGGGATGTACCCAACCTCTTGCTGCAGAAAACGCCTGCCAAGGATTTCACCGCTACGATGAAGCTTACCTTCAAGCCCATAGGCAACTATGTGGGCGAGCGCACGGGTCTGGTCGTGATGGGGCTGGACTATGCCGGCCTCTTCCTGGAGCAGACGGCAGAGGGACTTTGGCTCAGCCAAGCCGAGTGTCGCGACGCGGAGGAGGGAACGGCCGAGTGCCGCCACGATGCCGTGCGCCTGCAGCAGAACACGGTCTATCTGCGTGTGCGATTCTCGGCCGATGGCGAGAAGATTGCCGAGAGTGACGGAGGACACGACTGGGTGGTGAAGTGCCACTTCAGCTACAGCCTGGACGGCAAGCGGTATCAGCCGCTGGGCAAACCCTTCCAGGCGCGTGAGGGCAAGTGGATTGGTGCCAAGGTGGGTACCTTCTGTACACGTCCGGCCATCAAGACCAACGATGGCGGTTGGGCCGATGTGGATTGGTTCAGAATAACAAAATAAAGGTATAGATATGAATATGAAGAAATGGATGATGACAGCATGGGTATGGGTTGCAGTGTCAACCCTCCATGCGCAAGAGACAGGGCGGCTGGAACTGGCCTCGCCCGACGGTACACACACAGCCTGCTTCTGGCAGGAGCGCCAGGCTGATGGCAACAAGGCCTTGCGCTACAAGGTGGACTACAAGCAGACGGCGGTGGTGGAGCCCTCGCAAGCCGGACTGCAACTGGACAACCGGACGTGGGAGATGGCAATCGGTATGCGCAACCTGAAGCAACCGAAGTGCTGGATGGACAACCTGGAGGTGGACTCGGTGCGCTATTTCCCGACGGTAGACAACGAGTGGCATCCGCTCTATGGGGAGCGAAGTACGGTATACGACCGCTACAATGCCGCCACCATGTATCTGTCGAAGAAGGAGGGTTCGGACTATCGGCTAAACATTGAGGTACGGGCCTACAACGAGGGTATAGCCTTCCGCTACTATTTCCCCGAACATCCCCGGGCTGTATTCCACAAAGTGGTGGGTGACCTGACGGAGTACACCTTGCCGGCAGGCACCATGGCATGGAGCGAACAGTGGGCGCAAGCCTTCTTCGAGCGGGTGCCTGTCGGCAATCTGCAACGCCCCGTAGAGCGGGCCCTGACGCTGGAGCTGCCCGGAGGCAAGTGGGCGGCCCTGCTGGATGCCGATGTCGATGACTGGTGTCTGACCAAACTGCAGGCCTCGGCCACGAAGGACAATACACTGACATCGGTGATGTACAGTCCGGTGGACATCGTCACCTACTATGCCACACCGTGGAAAATTGTGATGGCAGCCGATACGCCGGGTGGATTGCTGGAGCACAATGACATCGTGCAGAACCTCAATCCTCCTTGCGAGATAGCCGATGCCGCCCAGTGGGTGAAGCCGGGCACCATCATGCGCGAGACCACCATTACTACCGAAGGGGCCATTGCCACCATCGACTTCTGTGCCGAGCACCACATCCCTTACATGCTGTTCGACTCGCAGTGGTACATGCCCTGCACCTCGCACGACGGCGATGCCACGAAGGTGGTCAGCAAGCTCGACATGCCTCGTGTGGTGAAGTACGGCAAGGAGAAGGGCGTGGGCATCTGGGTCTATGTCAACCAGCACGCCCTGATGAAGCAGGCTCGCGAACTTTTCCCCCTCCTGCATGAATGGGGCATTGTCGGGGTGAAGTCGGGCTTCGTGCAGTATGCCAGCCACCGCTGGTCTACCTGGGTACACGACCTGGTGCGTCTCGCTGCCGAGCACCATCTGCTGATGAACATCCACGACGAGTTCCGTCCGTCGGGCTTCAGTCGCACCTATCCCAACCTGCTGACGCAAGAGGGCATCTGCGGCAATGAGGAGTTTCCCGATGCCACACACAACGTCACCCTGCCCTTTACCCGTATGCTGAACGGCGCTGCCGACTACACCATCTGCTACTTCGACAAGCGCCTCAAGACCACTCACGCCCATCAGCTGGCCGCCTCGATGGTCTTCTACAGCCCCCTGCAGACCATTTTCTGGTACGACCGTCCCTCGTTCTATCAGGGTGAGCCGGAAATCAGCTGGTTCGAAAACCTGCCCACCGTGTGGGACGACTCTCGCGTCCTCTCCGGTGCTCCCGGCCAACATATCGTCATGGCCCGTCGCCAAGGTACCGACTGGTGGGTAGGCCTGATGGCCAATAACGACGGAGCCGAGCTGGAGGTGGATTGTTCGTTCCTGACATCCGGCAAGCGCTACACCGCCTACCTCTATACCGATGGCGGCGACAAGGTGAAGACTCGCACACAAGTGCTGTGCAGCAGCCGCCAGGTGAAGGCCGGCGAGAAACTGAAGTTCCGTCTGCTTCCCAGTGGAGGTGCGGCCATCCGATTTGAAATGGAAGAGTAAACACTGTGGCTCCGTGGCTCTGTGTTCCCCACCTCATCAACTCAAAAACTCATAAACTTAAAAACTCAAAAACTCAATACGAATGAAGATACTTCCTTACTTGGCAGGCTTGAGCGCGATGTGCCTCGTGGCCTGCACCCGGCCGGCCTCCACCGTCGATGTGGATGAGGCATTGGCCTACTGTGATAGCCAGGTGCGTCGCACCTTGCAAGAGTTGACAGACGAGTCGGGACGGCTGGACTACACCCTCATGCCCCGCAACATAGCCGATACGGCTGCCGTTTGGCATTGCCGCAAGGCTACGAAAGAAGAGTGGTGTGCCGGCTTCTGGCCCGGCATTCTCTGGTACGACTACGAGGCTACGGGCGACACGCTGATTCGTCAGGAGGCCGAGCGCTACACCGCTTCGCTGGAGTTCCTGAGCCGTACACCGGCCTACGACCACGATTTGGGATTCCTGGTCTTCTGCAGCTATGGCAATGGTTGGCGACTGACGCAGCGCGACGACTACAAGCAGGTCATTCTCGATGTGGCCGATTCGCTGGCCACACTGTTCAATCCGAGTGTGGGCACCATCCTCTCCTGGCCGCGCGAGGTGGCTACCTTCGGTGGCCACAACACCATCATGGACAATATGATTAACCTGGAGATGCTCTATTGGGCTGCTCGCCATGGAGGCCGTCCGGAGTTGGCCGACATAGCTACGACCCATGCTCGTCGCACCATGGAGTGCCACTTCCGGCCCGACTATACTTGCTATCATGTGGCCGTCTACGACACCTTGACGGGTGAGTTCCGACGTGGCTGCACCCATCAGGGCTATCGCGACGACTCCATGTGGGCTCGCGGACAGGCCTGGGCCATCTATGGCTATACCATGGTCTATCGTGAGACGAAAGATCCGGTCTATCTGGACTTCGTACAGCGTGTGACCGATGTCTATCTGGAGCGCCTGCCCGAGGACTACATTCCCTATTGGGACTTCTCGGCACCCGGCATCCCCGATGCACCCCGCGATGCTTCGGCAGCTGCCGTAGTGGCTTCGGCCCTGCTGGAATTGTGTGGCTATGTGCCGGCTGAGAAGGGAGAGGCCTATCGTCAGGCCGCCGAGCGGATGTTGGCTTCGCTTGGTTCGGGTGCCTTGCGTGGCGGAGGCTGCAAGCCCGCGTTCCGGCGCCGTTCCGTCGGCCATTGGCCGGCGGGTTCGGCGATAGATGCCTCCATCATCTATGCCGACTACTACTACATCGAGGCGCTGCTGCGGCTGAAGAAGTTGCAGCAGGCCGAGGCTGGCAAATAGTTACTCAGCAGCAGCCACATCGCGGTTGGTCATGGCAGCCACGCAGGAGTCCGACCACACATTCTCGGCCGTCTCCACCATGTCGATGATGGTGTAGATGGGCAGGATGATGCCCATAATCCCCACGGGCGCGCCGATGCCCGACATGAGCGAGAGCGTCAGGAAATAGCAACCCATCGGTACGCCGGCATTGCCAATGGCCGACACGACCGAAATCAGCAACCATAGCAACATGGTGGGAAGAGTCAGCTCGGTACCACCATGCTGCATCACAAACAGCGAGCTGACCAGGATGAAGGTGGCGCAGCCGTTCATGTTGATGGTGGTGCAGATGGGCAGCACAAAGCGGGCCACCTGAGGCCGCACGCCCAGCCGCTTCTCGGCACTCTCCATCGTGACAGGCAGAGTGGCTGCAGAGCTCTTGGTGAAGAGGGCCATCAGCACGGCCGGCATCATGCGGTTCAGCGTGTGCAGGGGATTCAGTCCGCGCGACAGCAGGAAGAGCGGCAGCACTACGAAGAACTGGATGCAGTTGCTGCCCAGCACGATGAGCACATACTTGCCCAGCGACTCGATGGCCACCCCGGCCGATACCTGGGCAGAGAGCTGTGCAGCAAAGGCCAAAATGCCCAGTGGCAGTGTCCGGATGAGCCAGCGTATCAAGGTGAAGAGCAGTTCTTGCAGCCCCTGCAGTCCCTTGAGTACGGTCTCAATGCCCTCGGTCCGCTTGACGCGGGCCAGCGCCATGCCCACGGCAAAGGCCAGAAGCATCAGGGACAACACGTTGCCTTCCAGGAAGGGACGTACCACGTTGTTGGGCACTACGGAGAGGAAGTGCTCGCGGTAGGAGAGGGCAGGCACTCCTTCTGACAGGGAGGTCTGTCCGCCGGCCAGCACCGCAGCCGGCAGATTGTCGGGACGTATCAGCAGGTAGAGCAGCAAGCCTACGGCAGCGGCGGCCACGGTGGTGGCGATGGTGTACTTCAGGGCCGTGCGGAAGATGCGGCCCGACTCCTTCTGTGCGCCCAGCGAGGCGAGGGTGGTGATGACGGCCAGTACAATGGTGGGCACGGCCAGCAGTTGGAACAGGCGGGTATAAACGGTAGCAATGAACTCCATGGTCTGGTCTATCCAGCCGATGGAGGCTGCTCCCAGGGCCACACCGATGGCCAGTGCTCCTATCCAGAGCAGCATCTGTTGGCGTTGGCCTTTAGCCGATTGTGTAGATCGTTTTTGTATTTGCATAACTATTTCCGTTATCTCTCATGTCGAATAGTAACTGGGTTCGTCTGAACTATTTTAAGAGGGTGTATCAAAAACATAGCGCTTGTCATTTGATACACCCTCTCGAAAAAAATTATTCCCACTCGATGGTCGAGGGCGGCTTCGACG
>CAMGAL010000163.1 GCA_946007445.1 uncultured Mediterranea sp. | reverse complement strand
CCCATCATCTCGTATGCAGGTACCGCCACCTACCGCCGCCGTCCGTACTACACCGACTCGAAAATCAATCTGATGAACTCGCAGGAGCGCATCCAGTTCTCTCAAGACCTTGTCGCCAACCACTATGTGTATCGCGAGGCCATGCCACTGGTAGGCTACGAGAATGCCCTGACCAACTACTACAACGGCACATACACCGCCGAACAGTTTCAGAGCGAAGTGGCCCGTATGCAAACCATGAATACCGACTGGTTTGACCTGCTGACCCACAATTCGTTCTCACACGACCACTCGGTGAGCGTATCGGGTGGATCGCAAGCACTTCGCTACTACGCTTCGGTGGGATACACCGACGAAGACGATGTCATCAAGAACACCAACAACCGCCGATACACCGCAACAACCAAGCTCGACGTCTCTCTCTCCAACAAGATACAGCTTTCCTTTTACCTGAATGGTTATGTATCGGAAAAGGAGTACACCCAAAGCACCGTTTCGCCCATCAACTATGCCTACAACACCAACCGGGCTATCCCCGCCTTCAATGCCGACGGCACCTACGCATACTACAAGGTGATGGGATACAACGACTACATGAACTTCCACATCCTGAACGAGCTGGACAACAGCTATCAGAAGCAGAACAGCAACGGCATCACCGCTACGGCCAACTTCCGCTATGCCATCAAGAGCTGGCTGAACGTGAATGCGGTGGTATCAGGCAACATCGCGAATACCGCCAGCGTAGGTTACCGGGGTGAAACGACCTACCACGTGGCTTACTACCGGCGTTCGGAGTATGGCGAAAAGGCACCCTCAGAAAGTCTTTTCCCCTTCGGTGGCGAACTCTCGACCAACAATACCCGCAGCAAGAACTACACCGCCCGTCTGCAAATGAACCTCAACCGCTATCTGGATAAGGAGGAAAACCATACGCTCAATGTGGCTGTAGGTACCGAAGCCAACTCAAACAACTACAACGGATACCTCTATACCCAACGGGGTTACTATCCCGACCGCGGTCGTATCTTCATCAAGGACATCAACCCCGAGGAGTATCCCAACTACTACAAGCGCTGGGTGATGGGCAATACTCCCTCGATTGCCGACACGCGCACCAATCTGTTCTCTGTGTATGCCACGGCTTCCTATACCTTCAAGGATCTCTTTACAGTCAACGCCAACGCCCGCTACGATGGTTCCAACAAGTTTGGTTCGCGCAGCAACGAGAAGTTCCTGCCCATCTGGTCGGTATCGGCCATGAGCGACCTGAAAGCAGTGACCGGCATCCGTGCCAAATGGCTGGACAACCTGACACTGAAGGCCTCCTACGGAGAGCAGGGAAATATGCTGGACGGACAGATGCCGGTGCTCACCCTGAGCAAGGGAGGTTACAGTAGTTACTACAACGAATACTACTCCACCGTGGCTGGCTTTGCCAATCCCGACTTGAAGTGGGAGAAGACCTTCTCCACCAACACCGGTTTTGAGGCCTCGCTCTTCGGCCGTCGCCTTATGCTGGAAGCCGAGTATTTCTATAAGAAGACCACCGACGCCTTCATGAACAAACCCATCTCCGATGTCAACGGTTTCGATTCGTATGTGGTCAACTCGGGTACTGTAGTCAACAAGGGTTACAGCGTCAACGTAACGGCCGTACCGGTGAAGACGCGCTACTTCAATTGGATGATTTCCGCTTCACTTTCTAAAATCATGAACGAGATGAAGACCGCCCCCGGCAAGGACACTTACGAACTGCAAGACTTCCTGAACGGTACGGCCATCGTCAAGGGACAGCCCATCGGGACATTCTATTCCTACCGGTTTGTGGGATTGAGTCCTGTAGATGGTGGTCCGCTGTTTGATGACTGGAGCGACCGGCGCAGCGAGCTGGAGGGTCTGAGCAAGTATGACACCTATACCAAGGTACTGGTGCCCTCGGGCAAACGTGATCCGGACATTACCGGCAGCATCACCAATACACTGAGCTACAAGGGCTGGCGCCTGGGCATCACCCTGAACTACAATCTGGGAGCAAAGACACGCCTGTTCCGCATGATGGACAAATTCGTCAACGGCTATTCAGCCGAACTCAATGTGAATCGCGAACTGCTCAACGCATGGAAGAAGCCGGGTGACGAACTCCACACCAACATTCCTGCCATCATGGGCACCTCATCCAACGGTTACTACTACTACAACACCCACTGGAGCAACGACTATGCAGGTACTAACCCCATCATCGCATCCTCGGCGTGGGATATGTACGACTACTCCGACCTGCGCGTAGTGAGTGCCGACTACCTGAAGATAGCCTACATGAGCCTCACCTACGAACTGCCCAAGGCGGTACTCAACCACTTCAAACTCAACCGCCTGGCTGTGACCTTAGGCGCCACCAACCTGCATACCTTCTGCAGCGGCAAGCTCAAGGGACAGACACCGACACAGGGCGGATTCTCAGAGGTACAGCTCTCTGACACCCCGACCTATACACTGGGACTTAATTTGAATTTCTAAATATGAACATACAAAACCAATCTACAATGATACGCCAACTAATCAACCGCACCACCATACGGCAGGCATCGCTCTGCCTGGGCATGGCCGCCATGCTGGCCGGATGTGGCGACTTCCTGGAGGAGTATTCGCAGGACAAGTACCGTGTCAACTCATATACCGACCTGGACGAACTGCTCATCGGCGATGCCTACCTGCCCGTGCATCCTTCCAAGTATGCCACCAATACCCAAAATATAGGCCACTTCATCCACTTCCTGGCCGACGAGATGGAGGAACAGAACAAGGGAAGAACCACCGCCTCATCGGGCGTAGAGACCCGCCAGATAAAGAACGCTGTATTCGGCTACTTCACCTGGCAGAAGCGTGTGGGACAGAACGAGACCTTCACCGGCTTCGAAACTGAAAACAAGACTTGGAAAGAGACCTACCGCCTAATCAATGTGGCCAACAACATCCTGGAAAGTGTGGACGACGTACCGCAACAAACCAACGACGAGAAACAAGGTGCTGCCCGCGTAAAAGGGGAAGCCTCGTTCCTCCGAGCCGCTTATTACTTCTGGCTGACCAACCTCTACGGCAAGGCCTACAATCTACAGACGGCTGCCCAAGACCCGGCTGTGCCCTTGAAGACTGAAGCCAAAGTGAACGACATCCTCTATAGCCGCAACAGCGTGCAGGAGCTCTACGACCAGATTCTGTCCGACCTGACCGTAGCCGAGAACTGTCTGAAGGATGTGCCCTCGACCCATAGCATCTATCGTGCAGACATCCGGGCCGTGTGGTTGCTGGCCAGCCGTGTACACCTCTATATGCAACATTGGGAGGAGGCTGCCCGATATGCTGACCTGGTCATCCAGGCATCGCCCAATCTGGTAAATATGAACAATGAACAGATGAAACTCACGAAGGAGTCGCCCGAGGTAATCTTCTCGATGGGTGGCCACGAGATTCCCTGCAACATGGACTATAAGTACCAGAGCTTCCGGGTAGATAAGGCGCTGTATGATGCCTACACGGATGACGACCTGCGCCGCACGCAGTGGTGGTGGACCTACGACAACTTCATCGGCTATACCAAGGTACCCGAAGGCACGAAGTACAGCAGCAGCACCTATCCGCCGAGCAACAACCGCCACTACACCTATATTTATAACAACGGTTTGCTCGATGCGCTGGCTCCCGTTTCCGACAAATTCCTCTATCGCACCGCTGAAGCCTACCTCAACAAAGCCGAGGCTGAGGCTTGCCTGAGGCATGAGGACGAAGCGAAAAAATCACTCTATGTACTGCGGAGCAACCGCTACAAGGCAGGTGCCGACTATACTACGACAGCCACAGGCGACAACTTGGTTGAGGAGATTCGCGAGGAACGCCGCAAGGAGCTGGCCCTCGAAGGTCATCGTTGGTTCGACCTCCGTCGCTACGCCGTATCTCAAGTGGCTCCTTACTCCAAGGAGTTGGTGCACCGCTACACCTACTACACCGCCTACAACAAGGCGACCATGGTCGAGACTCATGTCTTCACTCTGCCTGCAGGCGACCCTGCCTACACACTGCCCATCCCCCAAGAGGTGCTGGAATACAACGTCGGAATGCAGAACAACGAACGTCCCGACCGTCCCTACACCGTGGAATAAGGTTCCTCTGAACAGATGAGAATACACGTTTATGATTTATATTAATGAAAACAACACAATGAAATCACTCTTCATACTCTTCACATTATCAGCCTCCTTCCTGCTCACCGTTTCGTGCAGCGATGAGGATGATTTGGTGTCTGTGCCCGACACACTCACCGATTGCTTTGCTCCGGCTGCAGATGCCAACGACCCTGAGTCGCAGCTGAGGCGCGATTTTTATAACTCCCAAGGGAGCTTCTTGCTCTTCAACGACACCCTCCGACATGAGCCTATAGGTACCGCTCCCGATGGCTCGATACAGTATTTCACCGAACTGCTCGACATCGACTACACCATTGGCAGCGATAAGAATATTGTCCATCAGACCTATACATACCAATACCTGAAGAGCCTCGATGCCAAGCGCAAGGCCGTGGATTTGCTCGTAACGAAAATCATCGCCCTGCTGCCTTCATCCATGCGGCCTTTCTCTTGGCTGCTGGTGGAGGGCATCTTCCCCAAAGGCAAGAATGAATCGTTGCCAGCTGTAAGCGGACAACGTTGCATTGCAGCCGCTCTAGGTAGCTATGCCACCGAGGAGGAGCAGAAAGCCGCCATCGCTGCAGTACTGGCCAAGGTGATAAGCAGCGGTTTGGACGAAAGTCTACTTGACGAGTTCTGCGCCATCTCGGCCGACAACTACGAGGGCTACGACAGCTCATGCACCCAGATGGAGAAGTATTGGGAACTCGGTTTCCTGGTGAAGGGGCTCAACTGGAACGGCGTGCCTACCAACAAGTACCTGCCCACCAAGCAGCAGGATGTGGATTCCTACATGCAACTGGTCATCCAATACAGCGCCGACGAGGTGGAGCAGCAATATGCCGATTATCCGCTCGTCATCGAAAAGGCTACAATGATGCGCAGCGTACTGAAACAACTGGGAATCAACATCTGATTTATTTACGAGCATTAACAAAAAAAATGATTTATCTATGAGACAAAATATTCATATCAACAGCCTATGGATGGCATGTCTGCTGCTGCTCGGGCTGGCATCGTGTGGCGACGACAAGGAGTCGCTGCCCGCAGTGGAACCTCAGGCTTCGGGCACCTTTGTAGATGAACGCGACGGGCACTCCTGCGACTGGGTGCGCATCGGCGGCCTGGACTGGATGTGCGGCAATGCCGCCTACGA
>CAMGAL010000162.1 GCA_946007445.1 uncultured Mediterranea sp. | reverse complement strand
TGGGCCAAGCAGGCCTGGGGGCACTACTGGAGCTGGGACCCCAAGGAGACCTGGGCGGCTGCCACCTGGTGTGCCTACCTGCTCTACCTGCACCACCGCCTGCAGGCGAGTCGCACCAAGACCCGGCACCGGTGGGCTTACCTTTGGGTGGTGGTAGGATTCCTGCTGCTGCAGATGTGCTGGTATGGAGTGAACTACCTGCCGGTGGCTGCGTCCAGTATGCATAGTTATGATTGACAATCCATTTATTTATTCATTATAGATTATGAAAACTTCAAGTAAAATCCTTCTGAACGGAGCTGTCTTCGTGGTGGGACTGGCCTTGATCTACCGGGCCGTCAACCAAGCTCCCGACCCGTCGCTGCCCGCCAACGAGCAGCTGACACAAGTGCTGAACGAGGGTGGTTGCGTGTTCTGCCACACGGAGAATCCCGACCTGCCCTTCTATGCCAACCTGCCGGTGGCGAAGTCTATGATTACGGCGCACGTGGAGGCCGGCTACCAGTCGTTTGACATCGCTCCTATGATGGATGCCGTGGCCCAAGGCCAGGCAGTGGGCGAAGTAGATCTGGCCAAGGTGGAAAAGTGCGTCATCGACGGCACCATGCCACTGGCCTCTTACTATCTGGCCCACTGGGGCTCATCGCTCACCGATGCCAAAAAAGCCGTTGTGCTGGGCTGGGTGAAGCAGCACCGCGAACAGTTCTATCCCAACCTGCTGGCTGCAGAGCAGTTCCGCAACGAACCTATCCGCCCCATCCCCGACTCAGTGGCTGTGGATGCCGCCAAGGTGTTGCTGGGCAAGGAGCTCTATCATGACACCCGCCTCTCGGGCGACGGCAGCGTCTCGTGTGCCTCGTGCCACGACATTGAGACTGCCGGCGTGGACAACCACCGGTACTCCGACGGCATAGGTGGACAGCTGGGTGGCGTCAATGCCCCCACCTCCTACAACTCCTACTTCAACTTTGCCCAGTTTTGGGACGGACGTGCCGCTACCCTGGCCGACCAGGCTGCCGGTCCTCCCCTCAACCCGGTAGAGATGGGGTCGGCCTCGTTTGAAGAGATTGCTGCCCGCCTGGCCGAAGATGCTGACTTCAGCAAGCGCTTCTTGGCAAGCTATCCCGAAGGGTTGAACCAGCAGACCATTACGGATGCCATCGCCCAGTATGAGATGACCCTGCTCACGCCTAACTCGGCCTTCGACCGTTACTTGAAGGGCGACCTGCAGGCCATGACCGATGAGCAGGTGGAGGGTTACGCCCTCTTCAAGGAGTACAAGTGCGCCACCTGCCATGCCGGCGTGAACATGGGCGGACTCTCCTACGAACTGATGGGACAGCGGGCCGACTACTTCAAGGACCGCGAACTGAACATGAAGTCAGGCCTGACCGATTCTGACAACGGCCGCTGGGCACAGACCGGTGTGGAGCGCGACCGCTACCGCTTCAAGACTCCTACCCTGCGCAACGTGGCCCTGACCTGGCCTTACTACCACGATGGCAGCGTGGCTACGCTGGACGAAGCTATCTCGATGATGGCCCGCTATCAAGTGGGTCGAACCATGCCCGATGCCGATGTCCACAAGGTGGAGGCATTCCTGCAGGCCCAGACGGGTCAGTACCAAGGCAAGTTGCTGACCAACAGCAATCCTGCTGTGCATGAACATTGATTTTTCTTAGGAGTTAAAGGAGATAAAGGAGTTATCACTTCGCTTCGCTCGTTAGGAGTTAAAGCCAATACTCTGACTTTGGACTTAGCCCGCCTTGGCGGGCGATAACTCCTCTAACTCCTTAACTCCTCTAACTCCTTTAACTCCTATTTATACTCCTTCACCTCCAGCTCCCCTCGCAAGGCGCCCAAGGCATTGAGGGCCAAGGCCTCCAGCTCATCCTCGCCGGGATAGACATGGACTGGAGCCAGGAAAGAGACGCGCCGCGTGAGGCGTGAAGTGAGGTAGTCGGAATGAGCCATGCCACCTGTCAGCAGGATGGCATCCACCTTACCATAGAGGGCCACCGCCGCTCCGCCTATGCTCTTGGCTATCTGATAAATCATGGCATCCACCACCAGGCGGGCATGGTCGTCGCCCTGGGCAATGCGATGTTCGATGGCCTGCATGTCGGTGGTACCCAGGTGGGCGGCCAATCCGGCCCGGCCACAGATGCGCTTCTTCAGCTCGGCTTGGCTATAGCGGCCTGAGAAGCAGAGGTCGATAAGGTCGCCTGCAGGCAGCGTACCGGCCCGCTCGGGAGAGAAGGGTCCCTCACCGTCCAGGGCATTGGGCACATCAATGGCCCTCCCCCGAAGGTGTGCTCCCACGGAGATGCCTCCCCCGAGGTGACAGACTATCAGGTTGATGGCTTCGTAACGCGTGCCATGCTCCTTGGCATAGCGGCGGGCAATGGCCCGCTGATTGAGGGCGTGCCAGATGGTGATGCGTGGCATGAGGGGCGAACCGTTGATACGGGCCACCTCGTCGAGCTCGTCCACCACACCGGGGTCGGCAATGAAGGCCCGGCAGCCGGGCAGCGTCGCCGCCAGCTCGGCCGCAATGAGGCAACCTAAGTTGCAGGCATGGGTGCGCATGGCGTGCATCATATCATTGAGCATGGCATCGTTCACCTCGTACACGCCGCCGGGAATGGGCTTCAGCAAGCCGCCACGCCCCACGATGGCATCGAATTGGAAAGGAATGCCGTCGTCGGCCAAAGTTTTCAGCACCAGGTCCTTGCGGAACTCAAACTGGTCGATGACGCGCGGATAGTGCGACAGGTCGTCGATGGAGTGGCGGATGGTCTGCACCAGCAGAGGCTTCTCGTCCTCGTAGACCGCTATCTTGGTAGAGGTCGAACCGGGATTGATGGCAAGTATCTTCTTCATAGCGGCAACCATCAGCAGGTGAGGCAAGCCATGGCCAGGCTATAATACTTGGAGAGGCCGGAGTCGCTGCGCGAAGGCACCACCACCGGACAGACCGTGCCCTGCAGCAAACCGGCCATGTCGGCGTGGCAGAAGAGGGAGACAGTCTTGTAGAAGGCATTGCCCGACTCGATGTTGGGGAAGATGAGCACATCGGCCTCGCCGTTGATGGGGGAGGCAATGCCCTTGATGTCGCCGCTATGTTTCTCGCACGAAGTCTTCACATCCAGTGGGCCGTCGATAATGACATCTCCGAATTCGCCTGCCTCGGCCAGCTCAACGATGTTGACGTAGTCGAGCGAATGGGGAAACTTAGGGCTGACCTTCTCGGTGCAATGTATCAGCGAGATGCGGGGCTGTGCGATGCCGAAGTGGCGGCAGGCACGGATGGCATACCAAATCATCTCGATGCGTTGCTGCAACGTGGGTCGGGGAATGACCGCCGCGTCAGAGACGAAGAGCAGCTTGTCGTAGGAGGGAATCTTCACCGCCGCCAGGTGGGTCAGCACCTTGCCGGCAGGCAGCAAGCCCTGCTCCTTGTCGAGGATGACCCGCAACAGGTTGTCCGTATTGATGAGTCCCTTCATCAGGATGTCGGCCCGGCCGGCACGCACCAGGCGCACCGCCTCGCGGGCAGCCTCGTCGGGGTCGTCCACAGGAATCACCGTCACGCGGTCAGGGAACTTCTTCAGTGCTGGATATTTCTCCGTGATGGCACCGTCGCCCACCATCAGGAAGTCGGCAATTCCCTCCTCCAGGGCGCGGGCTACAGCATATTCAGTATGGGCATCGCTGGCACAGACTACAGCCACTCGCTTCCGAAGCTGTAGGGTTTGCAGATGAGTAGTCAGTTGATCAAAGTTTAGTATCGGTTTCATGTAGGATTAGATTTTCAGCAAATATCTGAAAAAAAACGGTGAAAATGCGTACTTTTGCCGAAAAAATAATGCACGCATGAAGAATATGCTCTTTCCCTCCACCCTGCAAGCCGGCGACAAGGCCATTCTGCTCTCTCCATCGAGCAAGATAGACCGCTGCTTTCTGGCAGGCGCCAAGAAGCGACTGGAGTCGTGGGGGCTGAGAGTGAAACTCGGCAAGCACGCCTCCGGCTCCAGCAGCACCTACAGCGGCACCCTGCGCCAGCGGCTGGACGACCTGCAAGAGGCCCTCGACGACGACGAGGCACGCCTCATCTTCTGCAGCCGGGGAGGCTACGGAGCCATCCATCTGATTGACAAGCTGAACCTTACCCGATTCCGCCGGCAGCCCAAGTGGCTGGCGGGCTACAGCGACATCACCGTGCTCCACAACCTGCTGCAGCACGAGGGGTTCGCCTCGCTGCACGCCCCCATGGCCCGACACCTCACGGTGGAGGACGAGCACGACTTCTGCACCCAGGCGATGCACGACCTGCTCTTCGGCCTGCACGGGATGGACTACTTCTGCCCCTCCCATCCGCTCAACCGCAAGGGGGAAGCCACCGGCACCCTGCGGGGCGGCAACCTCTCCGTGTTCTACGGACTGCGAGGCACCCCTTGGGACATCCCTGCCCCGGGCACCATTCTCTTCCTCGAAGATGTCAACGAGCCTCCCCACGCCATCGAGCGCATGATGTACAACCTCCGCCTGGGAGGAGTGTTGGAGCAGCTGTCGGGCCTCGTCATCGGCCAGTTCACCCAGTTGCAGGAGAACCGTACCCTGGGCAAGGAGCTCCATGAAGCGCTGGCCGAGCTGGTGGCCGACTACGACTATCCCGTCTGCTTCGGGTTCCCCGTGGGCCACACCACGCAAAACTACCCCCTGGTCTGCGGCGCACCCGTTCGGCTGAAAATCACCGATTTGGAGTGCGAACTGATACAAATCCCATCCACTGAAACTCAAACCAACCCTTGAACGATATGAACCACCACTGGACCCATACCCTTCTGCCTCTGGCACTGGCCCTCCTGCTGGGTGCCTGCGGCAACAAACCCAAGAGCCAGACACTGCCTGACGCCACCGAACTGCAAGCCACCCCGCAGGTGGCCGTGCCACTCTTCAACGCCGACAGTGCCTACAGCTATGTAGAGGCACAGACCGCATTCGGCCCCCGCGTGCCCAACTCGGCAGCCCACCGGCTGTGCGGCGACTACCTGGCCCGCCAGCTCGAAGCCTTCGGTGCCAAGGTCTACAACCAGCGGGCCGACCTCGTGGCCTACGACAACACCCTGCTCAAGGCCCGCAACATCATCGGCTCCTACCTGCCCGACAGCCGTCGGCGCGGTGAGCTGTGCGCCCCATGGGCCAGCCGCCCAAAAGCCGCCCAACCACCCAGCACCCGGCGCCCACACCCCCCCCCCGCCACACCCCACCCCCCTCCCCGCCGGCGCCGGCGCCGGAACCGGCCCCCGCCCGGCTGCCGTCCGTCTGGGAGACGGCCATCTACGCCCGACTCTCGGTTGAAAACAGC
>CAMGAL010000161.1 GCA_946007445.1 uncultured Mediterranea sp. | reverse complement strand
CTCCGTCGCTACCTAGGATGGCGTATGAGGTACCGAAGCTGTTGCCACCGAAGTTGGAGTCTCCATAGACGGCACTGTAGAGTGTGAAGCGGGCGGTGTTGGATATTTCCTAGTTACCGGTCTGTCCCCATGAGGCACGCAGCTTGAGGTCAGTCAGCCAGTTGCCGGTCTTCTCCATAAACGGCTCCTGGGTAAGGCGCCAGCCTAAGCTGAGTGAGGGGAAAGTACCATACTGGTTGTTCTTGCCGAATCGGCTCGAGCCGTCCCGACGTACGGTCAGCGAAGCCATATACTTGTCGGCATAGGTATAGTTGGCCTTACCGAAGAAAGAGACGAGTGAGTAGCCGCTACCCGAACCATAGGCCTTCTCTATGCCTGTGCCGGCATCAGGCCACATATAGTCGGGGTTGAGAATTTCATAGTCAAATCGCTTGCCTGAGAACCAGACATCGCATTGGCGGTTCAGCTCCATACCCACCATATAGTCTGCACGATGTTTGCCAATCTCCATGTTGTAGGTAGCCACAGCATTCCACATCCACTTGGTCCAATGCTCTTGCTTGGCCTCCACGCCATTCTCCGGATTGGCCACATTGCCGTTACTGATGGGGAGGGTGAAGATGCGCTGTTGCTTCTGCGCGTAGTCAATACCGGCAGTCGACCGGAGATTGAAGCCCTTGAAGAGGGCCAGATTGACGAATACGTCACCGAAAGCACGCCAATAGGTATAGCGGTTGTCCTTGTTGCGGTAAAGACGACCCAGCGGATTCTCGCGGTCGGCATAGCCACCGGTCAGGTTGGCAAACTCGCCCAACGTATTATAGACGGGAAACGAAGGGTCGAACTGGAGCACATTCTCCAGAAATCCGCCAGGAGCGCTCACCTCAGAGGTTCGGTTCAGAGTAAAATGTTCGCCGATGGTCAGCACATCGCCGATGAGCTTGTAGTCGCTGTTGATACGCGCTGACAGACGTTCAAAGTCGGAGTACTTGATGATACCCAAGTTCTTGTAGTAGCCGAGCGAGAGGTAGCTTGAGCCCTTTTCATTGCCGTTGCTCACGCTGACGTTGTAGTTTTGGATTACACCGGTACGCGTCGTTTCGTCAAACCAGTCGGTATCTGCTGCAGGTATGGTGTTTGCATCGTCCAGATACTTCTGCATAGTCACTTTGTGGAGGACAGGGTTGCTTTGAGCATCATATCCCCAGTCGTAGTGGTAACCTAAGTTATTGTTGTTGGGATCCAGACCATCGTTGACATTGGCCTGCCAGAAGGCTTGTCCCCATTGCTCGGCATTGAGAACCTTCATCTTGTTGGCATAGAAAGAGGCGGAGATACTGGCATCCAAATCCACCTTCACCTTGCCGGCTTTACCTTTCTTGGTCGTTATGATGATGACACCATTGGCTGCACGCGAACCGTAGATACTGGCCGATGCGGCGTCTTTCAGCACCTGGATGGACTCGATGTCATTGCCATTGAGCTCATGCATACCCGACTTGGTGGGCACACCGTCAACGATGTAGAGAGGGTCGTTGTTGTTGAGTGTACCGATACCGCGGATACGCACCGTAGCTGCACCCGAAGGGCTACCGTCGGCAGAGATGTTCATACCCGGCACTCGGCCTTGCAAAGCCTTGATGGGGTTGTTCTCGTTCTGCTTCTGTAAATCGCCCACACTCACTACGCTGACGGCACCTGTCAGGTCAGCCTTACGCTGTACCTGATAGCCCGTAACGACCACCTCCTGAAGAGAGGTCATGTCGGTCAGTTCCACTCTCATACCATCTACCGCCTTCAGCGTCTGCGTTTCACAGCCCACATAGGAAAAGCTGAGTTCTGCACCGGGATTGACTTCAATCACGAAATTGCCATCCAAATCGGTCAGCGTTCCTTGGTCTGTCCCTACCTCTCTGACCGTAGCTCCAATGATGACATCACCATCGGTTTTGCTCAAGACCACACCTGTAATCTTGACGGTCTGGGCAGAGAGTTCCACCACCGACAAAGTCAACATGAGGAGAGCAAATAATAATCTGTTTTTCATAAATAAAGTAGTTAATGATTGACTGTTTTTGTTTTTCTCTGTATATCCTTCCAACGACCTTTTTACCTAGAAAAGAAACTGTATATCCTACCGAAATGCAATAATCCTTTCACAATTTCAAAACCTAAGTTAACTTATTATCTATCCTATTTTCATCTGTTAAGGTTGCGACAAAGGTAGAGAAAAGCAAGAGGTCGGGACAAAAAAACAGGTTGCAATCTACTAGGAATTATGTTGCAACCTGCACCTATGTAACATTTGTGGGAGAGTCTGAAACAAATCTATCATCCCATGTGCTAAGTCTTTAGTTTACTTGGTATCACACCAAAATAGGATTTGTAGCATTTGGTGAAGTAAGCGGCATCGGGAATGCCCACGGCTTGGGCAACAATGGCCACCGAATCGTTTCCTGTCGTCAGCAGTGTGCGGGCGTGCTCCATGCGGCAACAGCGAATCACCTCTACCGGAGATTCGCCTGTCAGCGCCTTGCATTTGCGGTAAAGCTGCGTACGACTCAGGCAGATCATGTCGGCCAGCGACTCCACATTGAAGGTTGCCTCGGCATAATGATGCTCCACATAGCGGTGCATCTTCTCCAAAAATTCCCGGTCGTAATGCGAAAGTTCGTTGGGAGAAGCAGGGGCAGGAGTTGAGGTAGGGGGCTCGTGCTGAGGGGCAGACGCGGAAGCCGCGAGTTGTTCGCGATACGTCATCACCCGGACACGGTTTTCCAACAAGGTCCTCAATTGGGCCATCAGCACCTTGCTGTTGAATGGCTTGGCCAAGTAGACCTCGGCGCCACACTCCATGCCTTGCACCCGCTGTTCGTCGAGCGAGCACGCCGTCAGCATCACCACGGGGATGTGGCTGGTGCAAAGCGAATGCTTTAACTGACGACAACACTCCAATCCATCCATCACAGGCATCATGACATCACAGATAATGATATCCGGCACCTGCTCTTGGGCCAAGCGCAAACCCTGTTCACCATTGATGGCTGTCAATATGCGATATGTACCACTGAGCAGGGAAGAGATGAAGTGGCGCATGTCGGCATTGTCGTCAATGACCAATGCAATCGGCAGGCTCTCCTTTTCAGGGGATTGGGATTCCGACTCATCATCGGAGGCTGGAGATGGAAGGGGACATTCATTCGCATCCTGAGGAGAGTCACAAGAAGACAGATGGCTCGAGGGGAGATTGGAGCAGACAGACAGCTCCTCAGGAGAGAGATGCTGAGAAGCAGACACGGCAGAACTCTCCACGTTGGACACTGGAATGTGAAGTGTGATAGTGGTACCGGTGGCCGTCGTTTCGCGCTTTTCTTCAGCCGTGTGCGACTCAATTTCCACGCGGCCTCCCATGAGTTCCGCATACTTTTTCACCAGAGCCAGTCCGATGCCTGAGCCCTCGTTGCCATCGTTGTCAATCTGATAGAACCGTTCAAAGATATGATTCAGATTCTTCTTGTCAATGCCCGGTCCTGTGTCGCTGACCTTCAGGGTGAGCCATTCCCCCTTGATACATTCCAGCTTGATGGTTCCACAGCGAGGGGTGAACTTGATGGAGTTGCCCACCAGGTTATAGACCATCCGTTCCACTTTCCGAATATCCACACTCACGTACCACTCGCCTTCTCCAACCGCCAACTCGAGGTGTATGCCTTGTTGATGGGCTAGCGAACTGAAGGATTCGTACCATCCTCTCATCTGCCGGTATATATCGACCCGTTGCAGATTGAGTTTCATCTTGCCATTCTCCACCTTGCGAAAGTCTAGAATTTGGTTTACCAGATCGAGCAAGACCTTGACGTTGCGTTGGGCCATGTAGAGCAGCCGCTCCAGACTTGCCGTTTCCTTCCGGTCATCCTCCTTGGCGTTGCGGTTGTTCAGTTGGGTCAACGCCTCAGCAATGGGGGCTGCTATCAACGTGAGTGGAGTACGGAAATCGTGTGAGATATTGGTGAAAAAGACTAATTTGGCATTCGTAGCCTCCTCCAGTTCCTGAGTCATCGTCAGCAACTGTTCGTTGCGTTGACGCAGGATGTTCTGCTGCTCATGCAATCTTTTGTTGGATGCCCGACGCAAGCGATTCATCCGGTAGTAGGTGGCGCAAAGGAAGCAGACCAGCAACAGAATACCCAGCGAGGCATAGAGCAGCATCCGCTCCAGCCGGCTCTGCTTGAGGTAGAACAAGGCCCTATCGTGCATCCGCTCCACGCGCTTCACCTCTGCGGTAAGTGCACGTTCCATACTAATCAGTAGCACAGCCTCCTGCGGAGTGCTCACCAGATGGCTGGGCAGCAGTAGTTGCCGCTCCACCTGCTCACCTTGCAGTATTTTCAATGCGGTCTGTATAATCACATCCCCACCTGTGAGATAGAAGGAAGTAGCATGGAGCTAACACTACAATAACGCCTCAATACCAAAATCGGGAGCCACGCTAACAACCTCACCAACACTCAGAATCTGAAGTCCACGCAACAACCTGTCGGCCACTTTCTTGGCTTCGTTGGCCATATAGTCACTATGCGCTACAATGGCATCGATGTCTGGATAAAGCCTCAACAGGGAGTCGGCCTTCGCAGATGCCAGAGGCCCCATCCATCCTGCATCTACAGAGGCTACGATACGAATGTCCTTACACTCTTTCAGCCCTTCTCTCAGTCCCTCGTATCGTTGACGAGCCGGAGAGGTCTGCATGTCACCCCTGATTTCAATGACCTTTCCTCTGCGTTCGGGCAGACGCGTAGCGATGTAGGCCGCCATCAGTTTGCCCACTCCCACATTATCTCCTCCTACAAATGCCGTGTAGGAGTCGTCATTGATTTGACGGTCAAAGAGCAATACAGGTATTCCCTGTCTATAGGCTTTGGCAATAATGTCGTTCAACGCTTCCGTATCATGGGGAGACACCACAAGAATGTCTACCTTCTCATCTATAAAATATTGTATGTCTGCTATCTGTTTCTGGATATCATCCTCGGCACAACGTAGCTCCATGGTGGCATGCTCTTGCAGCAGCAGTTCGCGGAGCATCTCATGGTTCTGCTTCAGCCGCCAGTGGCCTCCGCTACACTGAGACACGCCTATCCGAAAGAGCCCATGCGAGTTTGCCTGTTCGCACGACACCTGCATGAGGGAGAAGAGTATCAAGTATAGGAGAGATCGCACAGTGGCTCTGACTGACTTGCATCTATGGAGTGCGTGACATATATGGTACGAGTTGAGTTTCATCCGTATTTTGACTTAAGATATTTCCGTTGAGCAAATATACAAAAAAAGAGGGTGTATCAAAATTAGGTACGCCCTCTTTTCATAATATGCTGTAGAAAATG
>CAMGAL010000160.1 GCA_946007445.1 uncultured Mediterranea sp. | reverse complement strand
TTCGGTTTTCGCTGGTTCGTTTGTTTGTTTTTCTTCGCATATAGGCTTCAAGCGGAGTCACTCTGGAGTCAGACTGGATTCTCACTGGAGTCAGACTGGAGTCATGGCCTCCTCATTCTTGACAAAAGCCGATAAGACAAAATTCTCAAGTGGCTGTGATTCAATAGGTTGAAAAATCGGGATGACGACTAATTTCGGGTATATTGACAAAATGAAGGATTTACCGCGTCAGGATATTTCGCTATCATTTAGAGGAAGGAGAAAGTGGTTTCGGGGTAGAGATGAGGTCTGGACAGAGAGGTATTTCAGCGGATAGATACAATTCTATTTTCATGACATGAACCCGTAGGGGCGGACCTGTGTGTCCGCCCGTATGCACAGAGTGGATGGCTTCCAAGGGTGTATCAAAAATCAAAAGCCCGATCAATGTCGGATGAACCTTATTTCTTTCTGTTAGACGCCGGCAGCCACCGAAAAGTAGCAGGGAGGGAAGGAAAAGTGCCACGGGAGAGAAAAATATTCGCGGATGTTTCGCCCTCACAGAGTTTTGCGTTATATTTGCAAGGAAATTCATCGAGATACGTATGGCACAAGGGTCTAAACAGATACAGACGCAGGCACAACAGCAGGTGCAGACGCTGTCGCCTCAGCAGATTTTGGTGGTGAGACTACTGGAACTCCCCGCTGTGGAGATGGAAGACCGTGTCCGCGCCGAGCTGCTGGAGAACCCGGCCTTGGAGGAGGGACACGAAGAACAGGCGGCCGGCGAGGAAGAGACGCTGGATGACAACCGCCTGGACGACGAGGGCGATACCGGCTACGACTCGCTGAGCGACTACCGGAACGAAGACGATATCCCCGACTACAAGCTGCAGGAGCACAACCGGAGCCGCGACCAGCAGGCCGAGGAGATTCCCTTCAGCGAAGCCACCTCTTTCTATGAGGATCTAAAAGATCAGCTCAGCGAGCTGGACCTCACCGAGCATGAACGACAGCTGGCCGAATACCTCGTCGGCTCGCTCGACGACGACGGCCTGCTGCGCAAGTCGCTGACCGCCATCGGCGACGAACTGGCCATCTATGCAGGCATAGAGGCCACGCCCCAACAACTGGAAGAGGCTCTCCACACGGTGCAGGAGCTGGACCCCGCCGGACTGGGAGCCAGGGACCTCCGCGAGTGTCTGCTGCTGCAGATAGAGCGCCGGCAGGAGAACCACGAGGCCGACCCCGACGGGTTGCTCCCGCTGGAGAAGCGCATCCTGGAGGAGTGCTACGAAGAGTATACCCGCAATCACTCGGACAAAATAGAGCAGAAGTTGGAGATAGACGAGGCGACCTGCCAACGGGCCATCCGCGAGATCTGCCGGCTGAATCCCCGGCCGGGTGCCTCGATGGGCGAGGCCATGGGACGGAACTTCCAGCAGATTGTGCCCGACTTCCTGGTGGAGACCGACGACGACGGCTCCATCACCTTGACGCTCAACAACCGGGGCGTGCCCGAGCTGCGCATGAGCCGCGACTTCACCACCCTGGTGGAGGAGCACACCAAGAACCGCGAGAACCAAAGCAAGGAGTCGAAGGAGGCTCTGCTCTTCCTGAAGCAGAAGATGGATGCCGCACAAGGCTTCATCGATGCCGTCAAGCAGCGGCAGCAGACCCTGATGAAGACCATGCAGGCCATCATCGACCTGCAGCGCCCCTTCTTCCTCGAGGGCGACGAGTCGCTGCTGCGCCCCATGATCCTGAAGGACGTGGCCGAGCGTACCAAGCTGGACATCTCCACCATCTCGCGGGTGAGCAACAGCAAGTATGTGCAGACCAACTATGGCATCTACCCCTTGAAGTTCTTCTTCAGCGACGGCTATGTCAACGAAGAGGGCGAGGAGATGTCCGTCCGCGAGATACGCCGCATCCTGAAGGAGTGCATCGATGGCGAGGACAAGAAGGCTCCCTATACCGACGACCAGCTGACAGCCATGCTCAAGGAGAAAGTCTATCCCCAGGCCCGGCGCACCGTGGCCAAGTACCGCCAACAGATGAACATACCCGTAGCCCGATTACGCCGATGAAACGCGAAGAACAGATCATTGCCGAGAAGAGTATGATGCAGGTGGCCCGGGTCATCTCAGCCCTCTTTACGCCTTTCTCCATCCCCTTTGTGGCATTTCTGCTACTGTTCCTGGTCTCCTACCTGCGCATCATGCCCCTCTCCTACAAGCTGATTGTGCTGGGCATCGTCTACTGCTTCACCATCATGCTGCCCACGCTCACCATCTTCCTGTTCCGCAAGCTCAACGGCTTCAGTCCGGCCGAGCTGGGCGAGCGGCGGCACCGCTATGTGCCCTTCATCCTCACCATCGCCTCCTACATCTTCTGCCTGCTGCTGATGAACCGGCTCCACATTCCCTGGTACATGAGCGGTATCATCCTGTCGGCCTTGGTGATGCTGATTATCTGCGTCATCGTCAACCTGAAGTGGAAGCTCAGCGAGCACATGGCCGGCGCGGGAGCCGTCTTGGGCGGCTTGGTGGCCTTCAGTGCCCTGTTCGGCTACAATCCGGTGTGGTGGCGCTGCCTCTTCATCTTCGTGGCCGGCGTACTGGGTTCGGCCCGCATCGTGCTGGGTCATCACACCCTGGGCGAGGTGATGGGCGGCTTTGCCGTGGGGCTGGTCTGCTCCCTGCTGGTGCTCCACCCCGTCAGCAACATCCTGTTCCGCATCTTTTTATTCTAACTCAAATAAACATTTTAATCAACTTATTACTCATCCCCCAAAAAACAATCTGATTATGAACATTCCTGCAAATCTGAAGTACACGAGCGAACACGAATGGATTCGCCAAGAGGGCGACATTGCCTATGTAGGTATCACGGACTATGCCCAAGAGCAGCTGGGCGACATCGTATTCGTTGACATCCAGACCGAGGGCGAGACTCTCGCTGCCGGCGATACGTTTGGCACCATCGAGGTGGTGAAGACCATCTCCGACCTCTTCCTCCCCGTAGGCGGTGAAGTGCTGGAGCAGAACGAAGCCCTGGCCGACCAGCCCGAACTGGTGAACAAAGACCCCTATGGCGAAGGCTGGCTCATCAAGATCAAGCCGGCTGCCGATGCCGACTACGATGCCCTGCTGGACGCTGAAGGCTACAAGGCGCTGATCAATGCCTGATGTGAGGCCGCAGAGTGAGGATGCCCCCGCGTGACACAGCCCCTGCGCGTGTGAGCGGGCGCATCTTCACTCTTCCTTTTTCATTCATCATTCATCCATTTTCATTATTCCAGAAAAAGAATGCTTCCTGTTGTAAGTATCATCATGGGCAGCACCTCCGACCTCCCCGTCATGGAGAAAGCCGCCCAGCTCTTGAACGACCTGCACGTCCCCTTTGAGATGAATGCCCTCTCGGCACACCGCACGCCCGAGGCCGTCGAAGAGTTTGCCAAGAACGCCCGTCAACGCGGCATACGGGTCATCATCGCCGCCGCCGGCATGGCTGCTGCCCTGCCCGGCGTCATCGCCGCCAATACCACCCTGCCCGTCATCGGAGTGCCCGTCAAGGGCTCCGTGCTCGATGGCGTGGATGCGCTCTATTCCATCATCCAGATGCCTCCCGGCATCCCCGTAGCCACCGTGGCCATCAACGGTGCCATGAACGCCGCCATCCTGGCCGTGCAGATGCTGGCCCTGTCGGATGACGCTCTGGCCGAGTCGCTGGCCCGCTACAAGGAGGGGCTGAAGCAAAAGATTGTGAAGGCCAACGAAGAGCTGAAAGAGGTGAAATACGACTACAAAACCAACTGATTGATGACAGATAGAATGACCGTGGACTTATTCAACTATGAACGCCGGAAAACCTGCAGAGTCAACATCGGAGGGACGCCCTTGGGTGCCGACTATCCCATCCGCATACAGAGTATGACCAATACCGCCACCACCGACACGGAGGCTTGTGTAGAACAGACCTTACGCATTGTGGAGGCGGGAGGCGAATATGTGCGCCTCACCACCCAGGGAGTCCGTGAGGCGGAAAACCTGCGTGCCATCAATGCCTCCCTGCGGGCACAGGGATGCCAGGTGCCCCTGGTGGCCGATGTACACTTCAATCCCCGTGTGGCCGATGTGGCTGCCCTCTATGCCGAGAAGGTGCGCATCAATCCGGGCAACTACGTGGATGCCGCCCGCACCTTCAAGCACCTGGAGTACACTGACGAGGAGTATGCCGGCGAGCTGCAGAAGATACGCGACCGCTTTGTACCCTTCCTCCGCATCTGCCGCGAACACCACACCGCCATCCGCATCGGCGTGAACCACGGTTCGCTCTCCGACCGCATCATGTCGCGCTATGGCGACACCCCCGAGGGCATGGTCGAGTCGTGCATGGAGTTCCTCCGCATCTGTGTGGACGAGCAGTTCACGGATGTCGTCATCTCCATCAAGGCTTCCAACACGGTGGTCATGGTGAAGACCGTCCGCCTGCTGGCTCACGTCATGGAGCAAGAGCAGATGAACTTCCCGCTCCACCTGGGTGTCACCGAGGCCGGCGATGGCGAGGACGGACGCATCAAGTCGGCCCTGGGCATCGGCGCCCTGCTGGCCGACGGACTGGGCGACACCATCCGTGTATCCCTCAGCGAGGCTCCCGAGGCCGAGATTCCGGTGGCTCGCCAGCTGGTGGACTATGTCACTGCCCATGACGGGCATCTTTTCATACCGGCTCTCGAGGCACCCTCGTTCAACTACCTGTCGCCTACGCGCCGGCAGACGCGTGCCGTGCGCAACATCGGTGGCGACCACCTGCCTGTCGTCATCGGGGCGCAGCTGGGCGGTGCACCGCGCAACTTCCACCCGCAGTTCCTGCCCGACTATGTCTACGTAGGCCGTGCCCTGCCTGCCACACCGCAGCCCGGCCGGCAGTACATCCTCGATGCCGATGTCTGGCAGGGGCAGCCTGACACCTGGCCGGTATTCAAGGGCGACCAGCTGCCTTTCCTCTCCGCCTGCCCCGCCGAACTGAAGTTCCTTTTCCTCACCTACATGGGTCTGGACGAGGAAGCTTTGGCCTGCCTGAAGTACCACCCCGAGATAGTCATCATTTCCCAGAGCGATAACCGCAACCGCCTGGGCGAACAGCGTGCCATGGTCCATCTGCTCATGACCGAAGGGCTGCAGAATCCCGTCGTCTTCTTCCAGCATTATGCAGAGAAGGCCCTGCCCGACTTCCAGCTGAAGGCTGCCGCCGACATGGGTGCCCTGCTGTTCGATGGCTTCTGCGACGGCATCTTCCTCTTCAACCAGACCACGAACATTCCGGGCGAGCAGCAAGACAGCACCGCCTTCAGCATCCTGCAGGCAGGACGCGTCCGTACCAGCAAGACGGAGTATATCC
>CAMGAL010000159.1 GCA_946007445.1 uncultured Mediterranea sp. | reverse complement strand
GGAGTAGAGTCCGGCGCTGGGCAATAAGGCATCGGGAGCCTGCTGCAACCGCTGCTCTGCCTTGTACATGGCCAGGCCTTCGTCGTGGAAACGGATGGCATCGCGAGCCACCTCTTCGAGACGAATACCGCCAATGGTCGATTTCAGTCCACCGAAGTAGGCGTTGCTCAACTCCTCGCTCAGGCCCACGGCCTCGAATATCTTGGCACCGCGGTAGGAGCGGATGGTGGAGATGCCCATCTTACTCATTATCTTGAACAGGCCCTTGCAGATGGCCTTGATATAGTTCTTCTCAGCCGTGGCGTAGTCGAGCTGCACCTCTCGCTTCTCCCCCAGCTTGTCCAGCACGGCAGAGGCCATGGAGGGACAGAGGGCGCTGGCACCGAAGCCCAACAGCAGGGCGGCGTGCATCACTTCGCGCGTCTCGCCACTCTCAACGACCAAGGCGGTCTGCACACGCTTGCCCACCGAGATGAGGTGGTGGTGTACAGCACTGACGGCCAGCAACGAGGGGATGGCAGCACGCTGCTCGTCCACATCGCGGTCGGTCAGGACAATGTAGTTCACGCCATCGGTCACCGACTCTTCGGCCTGCTTGCAGAGCGAGGCCAGAGCCTCTTGCAGTCCGGCACGTCCCTTGGAGGCTTCGAACAGCATGGGCAACTTCACCGTCTTGAATCCCTTGTAGCGGATGTTGCAGAGCAGGTCGAGTTGGGTATTGCTCAGGATGGGGTGGTTCAGGCGCACCATCTTGCAGTGGCTCTCGTCAGGCGTCAGGATGTTCATGCCTACCGCGCCTACATACTCGGTGAGCGACATGACCAGCTCCTCGCGGATGGGGTCGATAGGCGGGTTGGTCACCTGGGCAAACTGCTGGCGGAAGTAGTTGTAGAGCAGTTGCGGACGCTCGCTGAGCACGGCCAGCGGCGTGTCGTTGCCCATCGCACTGACAGGCTCAGCTCCATTCTGCGCCATGGGCTGTATGATGCGTTCAATGTCTTCTTTCGTGTAGCCGAAGGTGCGCATCATGGCATCGTAGTGCTCCACGCTGTGGGGCACCTTGCGGCCACTCTTCAGCTCGTCCAGCTCAATGCGGTTGGTGGAGAGCCAGGAGCGGTAGGGCTTGGCATCGGCCAGCTGCTTCTTCAGCTCGCCATCGTAGTATATGCGGCCCTCCTTCGTGTCAATCAGCAGGATTTTGCCCGGCTGCAGGCGGCCCTTCTCCTTGATGTCGGCAGGCTCGAAGTCCATCACGCCCACTTCAGAAGCCACCACCATGGTGTCGTTTTTCGTGATGAGGTAGCGGGCCGGGCGCAAGCCGTTGCGGTCGAGCATACCGCCTGCATAGCGTCCGTCGCTGAAGAGCAGGGCGGCAGGACCGTCCCAGGGTTCCATCAAGATGGAGTGATATTCATAGAAGGCCTTCAGCTCTTCGCTGATGGGGTTCTTCTCGTTGAACGACTCGGGCACCAGCATGGCCATGGCGTGGGGCAAGCTGAGGCCAGACATGACGAGAAACTCCAGCACATTGTCAAGCGAAGCGCTGTCGCTCATGCCCGGCTGGATGATGGGGCGCAGCTCGCGGATGTCGCCCAGCGTCGGCGTGGAGAGCACACTCTCGCGAGCCTCCATCCATCCACGGTTGCCTCGTATCGTGTTGATTTCACCATTGTGAGCCAACAGACGGAAGGGTTGGGCCAATCCCCAAGTGGGGAAGGTGTTGGTCGAGAAACGGCTGTGCACCAAGGCCAAGCCGCTGGTGAAGTAGTTGTTGGTCAGGTCGGGGAAATACTCACGCAACTGCAAAGACGAGAGCATTCCTTTATATATAATGTTCTTCGTAGAGAGCGAGACGATGTAGAAGTCGCCCCGGCTGCTGATGGCCGACTGGCGCACCTTCTTCTCGATGCGCTTGCGAATGATGTAGAGCTTGCGGTCGGGGTTCTCCTCGTCGGTAAAACCGGTGACGAACACCTGCTTGATGTCCGGCTCGGCAGCCAGAGCCGCCTCTCCCAGTATCTCGGGTCGGGTGGGCACATTGCGCAAGTGCATCAGCGTGAGCCCCTCCTTCTCAATCTCCTCGATGACGATGCTCAAGATGGCGCTTTGGTCGGCCGGCTCCTTGGGCAGGAAGAAGAGACCAGTGCCGTACTTTCCTTTCTCAGGCACGGGAATGCCCTGCAACAGAATGAACTCGTGGGGAATCTGCAACATGATGCCGGCACCGTCGCCGGTCTTGTTATCCGCCCCCTCGGCACCGCGGTGGCGCATATTCTCCAGCACCTTCAGGGCCGACTCCACCAGCTCATGCGACTTGCCTCCGTGAATGTTGACTATCATACCTACGCCACACGCATCATGCTCATAAGCGGCATCATACAATCCACCTTCCTGAGATGGATATAGCGTGGCCTTTGCTTTTGTTTCGTTGTTAAAAAGTTCTTGTTCCATGATTTGCAGTTTACGTTTCTTATTCATTTTACCCTATAAAACTATCATATTGCGCTGCAAAAATACAATATCGCTTTCAAAACGACAAACATTCAGCCCTATATTCCTATCAAAACGACTAAATAAGAATCGGCTTCTTTCGATTTGAAAGCAATACGTTTCAATTATTAACAAATTGAAGCAATCCAGCAACAAATACTATCATCATGTTACTTCGGACGATTTTGAAAGAATTTTCTGCCGACATACCATTTTCCCCAAAAGTTTTCTCAAAGCGAGAGCGCGCTATTTTCCATCCATACCCTTGCCTTTCTCAGAAAGAAACCTTATATTTGTGGCAAACCTCCAAATTCATAGAGCCATGAAGAAGAACCTACTCCTCCATCTGCTGCTCATGAGCCTGATGCTCTGCTGCAGCGCCGAGTGGTGGCCCTTATGGGCACAAGCTCCCACCTACGACCAACGCACACTGACGGTAAGTGGCACCGTACGCAGCCGCAAGAACAAAGAGAAGCTGGAAAATGTCATTGTCACCGTCAAGGGTACCTCCATCGGCACCGTGACCAATGCCGACGGCTACTTCTCGCTAAAAATTCCCCGCGACCTCGCCTATCCCGAACTGGAGTTCTCCCACCTGGGCTATGTGAACACGCGCATCTCCACCACGGCCCCCGACAACTCCCCCACCCTGACCTCCGTCATCTGGATGACACCCGCCGTACACCAGCTCAACGAAGTGGTAGTCTATGGAGGCGATGCCCGCCGCATCGTGGAGGAGGCGCTGAAGAAGATTCCCGACAACTACCCCCACACAGAGAGCATGACCAACGCCTTCTACCGCGAGACCATCCAAAAGCGTCACCGATACATCGGCGTATCCGAAGCCATGATGGAGGTCTACAAGACCCCCTACAACTTCCGACGCTACATCGGGCGCGACAAGGTACACCTGACCAAAGCCCGCCGGCTGGTCAGCCAGAAGCAGAACGACACCCTGGCCGTGAAGGTGATGGGCGGTCCCAATCTGGCCGTACAGATGGACATTGCCAAGAATGAAGACGCCCTGCTGGAGCCCAACACCCTGGGCTACTACGACTTCCGCCTGGAGCCCTCGGTGCTGTTAGACGACCGCCTGCAGTACGTGGTGAGTTTTCGTCCCCGGGTGCGTGTGGAGTATGCCTTGATGGAGGGGGTGCTCTACATCGATCGCGAGCGGCTCTCCTTCACCCGCACCGAATTCTCGCTCGACCTCTCCGACCGCGAGAAGGCCGTGCGCGACATCCTGCGCAAGAAGCCCGCAGGCCTCCGCTTCCGACCCCTGGAGGTGAGTTTCCTCGTCGCCTACCGCCAGCAGGGAGGCAAGACCCGCCTCCACTACGTCAGCCACGTGATGCGATTCAAGAGCGCCTGGAAGCGCCGCCTCGTTGCAGCCACCTATACGGCCCGCTCGGAGATGGTGGCCGTGGAGCACGAGGAGCACGTCGAGCGCATCCCCGATCGCCGCCAGGCCTTCCGCCCCCAGCAGATCTTCTACGATGTGGTCAGCGAATACTGGAACGCCGAGTACTGGAAGGACTACAACATCATCGAGCCCACCGAGTCGCTGGAAGAGGCCGTCCGGAAGCTGCGGAAGCGCTAAGGCAGGAGCAGCATATATAAAGAATAGGAGATGGATAGCGGCATCCACCTCCTATTTCTTTTCTTACGGCTCTATCGCGTCGCGCCCCGAATCATCCCAACGGGTTGTCCGGATCCACCTCACTGCCGGAGTCGGAACCAGAGCCGGAGCTCTCCGCAGAGCTGCCTCCGCCCAGCAAGGGGGTGACCTTGCGCACGGTGGCAGCCATATTGAGCTGGGCCGTACTGAGGATGCCGGTGGCACGCGCACGGAGCTTCACGCCGGCAATGTTGCCCGACACGGTGAAGTCGGCTTCGGTGGCGGCACCGCAGCTGTTGCGCAGACCGACGGAGAAGATGGCGAGGTCGTCAATCTTCACGTTCTTACCCGACAGCAGCTGCTCCCTGATGCACTTCACCATGGCCTTCATCACCCCGGTACACATGGCCTCGGAGAAGCCCGTGTTGTGCTCCTCCATGTGCTGTGCCAGCGCTTTCAGGTCCATCGTCTCTTCCACCACGGGGAAAGCATACCACTTGCCGTAGGCGGAACTCTTCTTGTTTTTGTTCTGTTGCAATCTAAATCTGATCATAACAATCCATGTTTTAGGTTTAACTTACAGTACAAAGATACGACATGCGGCCGGGGCCGTGAGACGATGGAGTACGTTGGCATACGATGGAAGGACATAAATCTAGGGTTCGCCCAAGCATCGCACGATTTCGGCCACCTCCTTGGGAGTGAAGCACTTGGCCGACTTCCGGTAGCCCATCGCTTCAAGGGTCTGCAGCAGCCCTTTGTAGCGACGAATCCAGCTCATCAGGTGGTTGACGGCCGTGTGGGCCGACTGGGCGGTGGGGAAATAGAGCAGTGCCAGCTCCGACTTCCCGTATGCCCGCAGGGGAAAAGAATCCTTATCTTTCTGTGTCATAACTATACTGTTTTTGACGGTTAAACATCCTGTTTATGTGGGACGTTGACTTTCCGAAAGAGCCCGTTCTTGACTCGGACAGCCACTTCGTACTTTTTGATGTAATTGCTCAGGTAGCGTTGCACCGTGCTCACGTTCATGCCCAGCTCTTGAGCTTTCTCTTCGACCTGACCGGAGGTGAACTCCTCTTCCAGCGCTTCGAAGAGGAGCCTCTCCTGTGCGTTCATCCGAGCCACCTGGGGATGGGAAGAGCGGTAGCTGCACTTGCCAAAGGTGGCAAAAGCCTTCATCGAATGGTTGACCAAGACATTGACCATGGTCATCATAATCCGGAAGTCCTTGTCCGAGCAAATCAGGGCTTGCTCGTTGTCGAGGAACAGGAGTCG
>CAMGAL010000158.1 GCA_946007445.1 uncultured Mediterranea sp. | reverse complement strand
AATGGGCTCGCCGCGTGTTGCTGCCCGAAAAGTACAGCGAGGTGGTGGAACGCTATGGCAAGGCTCCCGGCGCACTCCTTACTCAAGGAGATAGTCTGGCGGTGGCCTGCTTGCGGTTTGGCAATGTCCTGCTATTCCCACAGCCCCGACCCGCACTGGGTGAGGATGAGTTCAAACTGGTGCATGGATCGCCCGTGGCACCTCCACACAGCTACCTGGCCCCTTATCTCTATGTGCAGGAGGGCTTTCGGGCTGATGCTTTGCTTCACTTCGGCACACATGGCAGCCTGGAGTTTACGCCGGGCAAGAACGCAGGCCAGTCGCAAGCCGACTGGTCGGATGCCTTGACGGGCAGTTTGCCCCATTTCTATTACTACACCACCGGCAATGTGGGCGAGGGAATCATAGCCAAACGGCGCACTCATGCCGTGCTGGTCACTCACCTGACGCCTCCCTATGTGGAGAGCGGGATGAGGCAGCAGTACAGCACTTTCCTGTCGAACATCCACCGCCTGCTGGAGGAGGGAGCGCAACGCCACCCTGCCCTGGCGATGCAGGTGAAGCAGGAAGCCGTCCGTTTGGGGCTACATCGCGATTTGGGGTTGGACTCCCTGCCTGAGCGAGCCTATACGACCGAGGAGCTGGAGCGGCTGGATGCCTTTACGGAAGAGATTGCCAACGAGAAGGTGACAGGAGCGTTCTATACGCTGGGAGAGCCCTACTCCGAGCGCGATTTGAAGGGCACGACTCTGGCCATGGCGGCCGACCAACTGGCCTATCAGATGGCCCGGCGTGACGAAGCGCGAGGAAGCATCTCGACTGCCCAGAGCAAGGACTTTACCTATGTGACCCACCACTACCTGCCACTGGCTTGCCAGCGGATCTCCCGCTTGCTGGAGCAGCAGCAGGTCGATGTGGAGACTCTGCCGGAAGAACTTCGTGCGGCTTGGAACTATCGGGAACAGCTGAGAAACTCTACCTCCGGCGAGTTGCAAGCCATGCTGCGTGCCTTGTCGGGCGGTACAGTCCGTCCCGCTCCGGGCGGTGATGTGGTCTTGAATCCCAATGTACTCCCTACGGGGCGCAACATGTACAGTGTCAATGCCGAGGCTACACCTACTCCCCAGGCTTGGGAGGAGGGCAAACGCCTGGCGGAGGAGACCCTACAACGTTACCTCCGGACTCATGGCGACTATCCCCGTCAGGTGGACTATACCTTCTGGGCAGGCGAATTCATCTCCACCGAGGGAGTGACCTTGGCCCAGGTGTTTTATATGCTGGGTGTGGAGCCTGTGCGCGACAGTCAGGGCAGAGTGGTCGACTTGAAACTGATACCTGCTGAGGAGTTGGGCCGGCCGCGTGTACATGTGGCTGTACAGGTTTCCGGCCAGTTGCGCGACTTGGCCGCTTCGCGCCTGAAGATGCTGACCGAAGCGATACGATTGGCCTCGGAGGCCGATGATGAGTGCTACCCCAACCATGTGAAGGAAGGTACACGGCGCCAAGAGAAGCGGTTGTTGGAGGGCGGCGCATCGCCCCGTCAGGCACGCGAATGGTCGGTCATGCGAGTCTTCGGGCCGGTGAACAGTGGATATAGCACGGGCCTGCTGGGTTATACCGAGAACAGTGGCGGCTGGGAGGATAAGGGCGAGATAGCCCGCGCCTACCTGAACAACATGGCTGCCGTCTATGGCGACGAGGAGTATTGGGGAACGTGTCTGCCCGAACTTTTGGCTGCAGCGCTGGAGGCAACGGATGTGGTGGTACAACCTCGCCAAAGCAATACTTGGGGCCCACTTTCGCTGGACCATGTGTACGAGTTTGCCGGAGGACTCTCGCTGGCGGTCAAGACGTTGTCGGGCAAGGAACCGGAGGCCTATATGGCTGACTACCGAAACCGCTACTACCGACGGATGCAGCCTCTGAAGGAGGCCGTAGCTGTGGAGGCCCGATCCACTCTGCTGAATCCGACTTTCATCCGCGAACGGATGAAGGGGGGAGCAGGCTCGGCACAGATGTTTGGTGAAATCTTCCGAAACGTCTTCGGGTGGCAGGTGATGCGTCCTTCGGCGTTGGATAACGAGCTATTGTCCGACCTCTACCGCCTCTATGTGTTGGATGCTGCCCACTTGGGTATTCACGATTACTTCCGGCAGGTTAATCCGGCGGCTTTGCAAGCCATGACGGCTGTCTTGCTGGAGTGTGCTCGCAAGGGGTATTGGAAGACGACTCAGGAGGAACTCGCTGCTACGGCTGCCTTCCATGCCCGGGTGACCCTTGAGGCCGGTGCGGCTTGTACGGAGTTCGTTTGTGGAAACCGTGCATTACAAGCCTTTATGGCCGAGCAATTGACTGAGCAGGAGCGTCGTGCCTTCGAGCAACGGATGGAGGAGGCTCTGGATGCCGCAGGGTCCGGCAAAGAGGTGGTTCTGAAGCCACAGCGTACGAATACAGACGGCAGGGATGAACAGGCCGTAGTGGATGGACGCGGATGGCTATGGCTTGTGCTCTTGTTGGCAGGGATGGCGCTGGTGGGATGGATTTATCGTAGTCGGAGGGGATAGACGTATGTGGACATTAGGAGCTGTGTTGGCCTTGGCCGGCTGGGTGTTGAAAGTGAGTTTCTTTCGACCGGTGGCCAGGGCGCTGTGGGCGTTGATGGTGGCACTTTGTGCAGCAGGTACTACCTTATGGTTGGCCGAGTGGTCGCCGTTGGCATTGCAGGAGGCACTCTCTACTCCATCGGGACGTATGAATCTGACGGCAGTAGTTACGATTGACTCCCTGCTGCTGATGGCTTTTTGCCGGAGCAGACTTCAAGAGGAGGGCGGACGCGGATGGGTTTCCCGTTGCCTTTTCGCTTATCCGAGTGTGTCGGTCGTGGGTAGTAGTTGCTATCTCTCCTCGTTGTTGCTGCTCAACATGCCGGGTTGGGATTTCGGATGGATGGCGTGTGTGGCGGCTGCTGTGCTCTTTGTCTTGGTGTGGGGTGGCAGTTGGCTGTCTGCTCGGGTGCTCGGCAGCATGGAACACCGTCTGGAGGGGTTGTTTCTGACTTCCCTCGCCCTGTTGCTGTGGGGAGTAGTACATTATTCATAAATTGTAAGTGAAATTGAAATCATGGATGCGATAACGAATGTTTTGTTTTCTATGGCGAATGGCCTGTTGGTGCCGGTGATTCTGCTGTTGTTGCTGCTCTTGCTAAGGGCCCTTTGGGTGGTGGCCGGCTTTTTCGGCGAATATGCCCGCCACACCCGCCAACTGCGTTGGTTGAAGCCTCTGTTGGATGATAGCACCCCGTTTCGGGATGAAGAATTTGTGCTTCCTTCAGTGATCGATACGCCTATGTTGCGGTGTCTGAAACGATTGGCGGAGTGCCGCACTTCGGCGGTGTGCTGTGAACGATTGCTGGCCAATTATGAGGTGGAGGCAGAACGCTCGCTGGGACATGCCCGGCTGTTGGTCAAGATGGGTCCCATGCTGGGCTTGATGGGTACCTTGATACCGATGGGGCCGGCTTTGGTAGGGTTGTCCGGTGGCGATTTGGCCTCGATGGCTTACCACATGCAGATGGCTTTTGCCACGACCGTGGTGGGCTTGCTGATTGCTGCCGTTGGGGTGGTCACACTGCAGGTGAAGCGGTGCTGGTATGCCCGCGATCTGAATGACCTGGAGTATCTGTATCGTCGCCTGGCCGATGGAGAGGTTGGCCGCTCTCGGGAGGAGGTACAATGAGACAGGGTAGGCGCAACCGCTTGTTGCACGACGATGCCGACTCTGACCCGATGGGGCTGGTGGCCAATCTGTTTGATGTGGCGATGGTCTTTGCCGTAGCGTTGATGGTGGCCTTGGTGGCCCGCTTTCACCTGCAAGAGTTCTTCTCTCAGGAGGATTTCACACTGGTGAAGAACCCCGGACAGACGGACATGGAGATTATCACCAAAGAGGGGAACGAAATCAAGCGCTACATGCCCTCAGCAGACGCTCCTTCGAATGGGCGCAGAGGTAAAAAGGTGGGTGTGGCGTATCAGTTGGAGAGTGGCGAAATCGTATATGTCCCTCAATAATAATGGAGTGAACGATTTATCTGCCGAATTGATTGACTATTCGGAAAAGATTCCCTACTTTTGCCGTGCATCCGACTGAACCGGGTGTGCGGCAAAAACGTTTAATTAGACAGAAGAATACACGATGATGAACAAGAAAATCCGAATAGGCGTGATGGCCCTCGTGCTGATGCTCTGTATGCCGTGGACCCATGCGCAGACCTTGAGCCTGGACAGCTGCGTGGAGCTGGCGCTGAGGCACAACAAGCAGCTGGAGGCGGCCCGCTGGATGGTGAAGAAGCAGGTGCATACACGCAAGGCTCTCTATGCGAACTACTTCCCCAACTTCGCGGCTCAGGCCGTGGACTTCTACAGCACGGCCGAGGGACAGGTCAGCATGGACATCGCCTCGCCCTTGGCGTGGGGCCTGGCAGAGAAGCTGCAGGGCTATGCGCCGCAACTCATCAGCGACAACGTGAAGCAGAACTTGGCCAACCGATGGACGGAGAAGCTCAGCGGGTTCAATCCGAACATCGACTATCGGGCCAAGAACACCTTCTACGGCGGTCTGTCTGTGGAGCAACCCCTCTACACGGGCGGAAAGATAACGGCCGGCTACCGCATGGGTAAGGTGGGCGAACAGATGGCCCGACTGGGGCAGACACTGGCTCGCGAGGAGGTCATCGTGCAGGTGCATGAGGCCTACCAGCTGATGGTGAAGGCCAAGGAACTGCATGGGGTGGCCCTGAAGTACGACTCGCTGCTGCTGAGGCTTGCAAGCGATGTGCAGAAGTCGGCTGAGCAGGGCATGGCCAGCCGGAACGAGAAACTGAAGGTGCAGGTGAAGAAGAACGAGGCGGAGCTGAAGCTGCGTCAGGCCGAAAATGCCATTGTGCTGGCTCGCATGAATCTCTGCCAGCTGGTGGGCCTCCCCCTCATCACGGAGCTGGAGGTGGAGATGTCCCCGATGGAAGCCGACGATTGCCTCTGTATCGACCGCGAGGCCACTGCCGGCGGACGTACCGAAGCCCGCCTGCTCGATGCGCAGGTGGAGCTGGCCCGCCAGCAGGTCAAGCTGGAGCAGTCGGCCCGCTTGCCTCAGCTGGGTGTAGCCCTGCAGGTGGGTGTGCTGGATGGCATGGAGATGCTGGACCAGCGCCTCTTCCGTAGCAAGGCAACGGCCTCGGCCATGGTGTCGCTCAAGGTGCCTCTCTATCATGCCGGCGAGGTGCATCACAAGGTGCAGGCAGCCAAGGCCGAATGGCAACGCCAGCGTGTGGAGCGGCAGAATCTGATGGAGAAGATGGACCTCGAACTGATGCAGCAGGCCCAACTGCTGGAAGAGGCCCAACTGGAATACCGGTTGCGCCAACGTCATCTGGAGCAGTGTGCCGAGAACTTGCGC
>CAMGAL010000157.1 GCA_946007445.1 uncultured Mediterranea sp. | reverse complement strand
CTGCAGCTTCATCACCGAGGGCGACTCGGCCAGCGGCTCCATCACCAAGAGCCGCGACGTGAACACCCCGGCGGTCTTCTCTCTGCGAGGAAAGCCCCTCAACAGCTACGGCCTGACCAAGAAGGTGGTCTATGAGAACGAGGAGTTCAACCTGCTGCAGGCAGCCCTCAACATCGAAGACGGCATGGAGGGACTGCGCTACAACAAGGTCATCGTGGCCACCGATGCCGATGTGGACGGTATGCACATCCGCCTGCTGATGATCACCTTCTTCCTGCAGTTCTTCCCCGACCTTATCAAGAAAGGGCATGTCTATATCCTCCAGACACCGCTGTTCCGCGTGCGCAACAAGAAGAACACCGCCTACTGCTACACCGAGGAGGAGCGGCTGAAGGCCATCGACGACTTGGGGCCCAATCCTGAAATCACCCGATTCAAAGGCTTGGGCGAGATTTCGCCCGACGAGTTCCGCCACTTCATCGGCAAGGACATCCGCCTGGAGCAGGTCAGCCTGCGCAAGACCGACCTGGTGAAGGAGCTGCTGGAGTTCTACATGGGCAAGAACACCATGGAACGACAGAACTTCATCATCGACAACCTGGTGATCGAAGAAGACAAAGTAAATGAAGAATAAGGAACGAACAATGAAAAGAGCACTCTTTCCGGGGACATTCGACCCCTTCACCATAGGACATGAATCCATCGTGCGCCGCGCCTTGACCTTCATCGACGAGGTGGTCATCGCCATCGGCATCAACGAAAAGAAGCATACCCACTTCGAACTGCAACAGCGCGAGGAGATGATCCGCCGCTTCTATGCCAACGAGCCGCGCGTCCGGGTAGCCTCCTACGACTGCCTGACCATCGACTTCGCCCGGCAGATGAAGGCCGACCTCATCATCCGCGGCATCCGTACCGTCAAGGACTTCGAGTACGAAGAGACCATTGCCGACATCAACCGCAAGCTGACCGGCATCGAGACCATCCTGCTCTTCACCGAACCGGAGATGACCTGCGTCAGCTCCACCATCGTACGCGAACTGATGCAATACGGCAAGGACGTCAGCCGCTTCCTGCCGAAAGGAATGAATATGGAAAATGAAGAATGATGACATCTCAAAAACCTATAAACTCAAAAACTTATAAACTCAAAAACTAAAAATGAAGCAAACCCTTCTGCTGCTTGCCGCAGCACTCTATACCCTCAGCACTTGGAGCCAGAAAAGCAACGAGGCCCTGCGCAAACTCCAGATGGCCGAGTTCGCCATCAGCCACCTCTATGTGGACAGCGTCGATGAGAACCGGCTGGTGGAGAGCGCCATCATCGAGATGCTGCAACAACTCGACCCGCACTCCGCCTACAGCAATGCCGAAGAGACCAAGAAGATGAACGAGCCCCTGCAAGGCAACTTCGAGGGCATCGGCGTGCAGTTTCAGATGATGGAAGACACGCTGCTCATCATCCAGCCCGTCAGCGGAGGCCCCTCGGAGAAGGTGGGGATCGTGGCCGGCGACCGCATCGTGGCAGTCAACGACTCGGCCATTGCCGGCGTACAGATGAGTACGGACGAGATTATGAGCCGCCTGCGTGGTCCGAAAGGCACCCGCGTCCGACTCGGCATCGTGCGGCGGGGTGTGGCAGGGGTACTGCCCTTCACCGTGGTGCGCGACAAGATACCCATCTTCAGCCTCGACGCTGCCTACCGCATTGCCCCCCGCACCGGCTACATCCGTATCAACCGCTTCGGCTCGACTACAGCCCAAGAGTTCGGCGAAGCCCTCAAGCGGCTGCAGAAAGAGGGCATCAAAGACCTGATACTCGACCTGCAAGGCAACGGAGGCGGCTACCTGAACGCTGCCATCGAGCTGGCCAACGAGTTTCTGGGGCAAGGCGAACTGGTGGTCTATACCGAGGGACGAGCCGCCCGCCGCAGCGAGTTTGCGGCACAAGGGAATGGCACCTTCCGCACCGGCCGACTGGTGGTCTTGGTGGATGAATACTCCGCCTCGGCCAGCGAAATCGTGACCGGCGCCATCCAGGACTGGGACCGCGGTGTGGTCGTAGGCCGCCGTACCTTCGGCAAAGGACTGGTGCAACGCCCGATTGACCTGCCGGACGGCTCCATGATGCGCCTCACCGTGGCCCGCTACTACACACCCGCTGGCCGCTGCATCCAGAAGCCCTACCTGAAGGGAGGTGAGGAGATGCTCGACCAATACCACAGCGACCTGCTGGCCCGCTACAACCACGGCGAACTGATGCACGCCGACAGCATCCACCTGCCCGACTCACTGAAGTATCAGACCCGCCGCCTGGCACGCACCGTCTATGGCGGTGGGGGCATCATGCCCGACTTCTTCGTGCCGCTCGACACTACCCGATACACCCTCTATCACCGACAACTGGCCGCCCACGGCCTCATCAACCAGAGCGTGACGCGCTACATCGAGAAGCACCGGCAGGAACTGAAAGCGGTCTACAAGAACTTTGAGGCGTTCGACGCCCGCTTCACCATCGGCGACGACCTGCTCTCTGACCTCCGCGCCCTGGCCGAGGAGAAGAAACTGGTATGCAACGACGAGCAGTATGCCCGCACCCTGCCCCAACTCACCCTGCAACTCAAGGCCTTGGTGGCACGTGATCTATGGGACATCAACGAATACTTCCGCGTGATGAACACTGCCGACCCTGTCGTGAAGCAGGCACTGCGCATCCTCAGCGAAGGAAAGTATGAGGAAGTACTGCAATAAGGGTGCTATCAATCTCCAAAAAGCCAGCGATTGAGCCAGCGGTTGATATAGACATTCGCCAGCGAGCACCCCACACCGATGGCAGCACCGGCCAAGACATCGGTGGGATAGTGTACACCCTCGTTCATGCGCGACACACCCACCGAGCAGGCCCACAGGGCGGAGGGGGCAATGACATACCACTTGGGACATTTCACACTGAGCGAGGTGGCCAAGGCAAAGGCTGTGGCGGTATGACCCGAAGGGAAGGAGGGACTATCCTCCGTACTGAAGGGATGCACCCGGTCGGGGTACCGCTCGTAGGGGCGCTGGCGGTCGCAAAGATACTTCAAGCCATAGGTCACGGCAAACGTACCCACCACACTGGTGCCCACATAGAGCGCATCCTTCAGCAGCTCACGGTCGTGCCTGACCCACGCTGCCAGTGCCATGGCCACCGGCACACCCACGGCCACATAGGGCTCGGTGCGCGAAACGACCTTGTTGTAGCTGCGCACGAAGCCGCTGTCCCAACTGTTGATGCGATGCACGGTGTTGATTTCCCAATTCTGAGCATGTATGCCAGATACAACAAAGCAGACCGATAATACAAACCATACGACTCTATTCATACGAAAATTGATGTTTAACCATCGCAAAGATAGGACAAATGGTGGATATTCCACAAAGAAACCCTATCTTTGTAGCCTTGAAACCCCCTATTTATACGATGGAAATGCCCTATCTATGCTGCAAAAGGCCCAATGACTGCTCCCAATGCCCTTACTCTGTGCCTAAGGAGGAGCTGTTTTTCCGCCAGCTGCCACAAGGTCATCACTTCCCCGCCGAGAAGACCACACGCAACTGCATCCTTTTCATGACAGAGGGCGAGCTGCTGGTCAACAGCGAGGAGTATCCGGGCATCACACTCCATGCCGGCGAGTGCATCCTGCAAGCCATCGGCTCGAAGATGGAGTTTCTGGCTCTGACCCACGTCAAATACCTTATCTACTATTTCACCCAGCTGCCCCTGCTCTGCGAGAGCCACTACCACCAGGTGCTTGACCGAGAGAGCAGTCCGCTGACCTATACCCCCTTGCCCATCAACCGACGGCTGCAGCGCGTGGTGGAAGACATTATCGACCACCTGCAGGAAGAGGAGCAGCCCTGCAACAGCTACTTGCACATGAAGAGCTCGGAGCTGGTGTACATCCTGACCAACTACTACCCCCTGCCCCAAGCCAGCACCTTCTTCTACCCCATCAGCAGCTACACCGAGAGCTTCCACTACTTTGTGATGCAAAACTACCTCAAGGTGAAGAGTGTGGAGGAGTTTGCCCACCTGGGAGGCTACGGGCTGGCCACCTTCCGCCGCCTCTTCAAGAACATGTATGGCGCGCCCGTCTACGAGTGGATTCTCAACAAGAAGCGCGAGGGCATCCTCGACGACCTGCAGCACACCAAGAAGCGCATCTCGGCCATCAGCAGCTACTATGGCTTCGACAACCTCTCCCACTTCGCCCACTTCTGCCAACACTCCTTCGGCGACACGCCTCGTTCCCTACGAAAGCGCCTGGTAGCCGGCGAAATCATCACCTTCCAGCGCAACCATCCGGAGCCCGAATCGGCCGCAGAGCGGCCATAATTCACTCAATACGGATTTATTTCTTTAATTCGCTTGCTTTATCAAGCTATTTCTATTAAATTTGCAAACGATTCAGAGAAATTAGCAAAAAATATATTGTTTCACTTTTAAATAATTTAATTTCAATCATTTATGTGGTTAACTAATTCATCTGTAGGAAGGAAGGTGGTGATGAGCGTAACCGGCATCGCCCTTGTCCTGTTTCTGACATTTCACGCAGCTATGAATCTGGTGGCTCTCATCTCAGCCGATGGGTACAACCTGATTTGTGAGTTCCTTGGCGCCAACTGGTATGCCCTCGCAGGTACCGCCGGCTTGGCGTTGTTGTTTATCATCCACCTCATCTACGCCTTCTGGCTGACGATGCAGAACCGCACCGCCCGCGGTAGCGAACGCTACGCCGTGGTGGAGCGCCGTAAGGAGAAAGTAGAGTGGGCATCGCAGAACATGCTGGTGCTGGGCATCATCGTGATTGTGGGCCTGGGTCTGCACCTGTTCAACTTCTGGTCGAAGATGCAGCTGCCCGAACTGATGCACAACATGGGTATGCACGCCGACCTGGGCGCACTGGCATACGCCGCCAATGGCGTGTACCACATCCGTCAGGTCTTCAGCTGCCCCGTCTATGTGGTGCTCTACCTCGTATGGCTGGCCGCTCTCTGGTTCCACCTCACCCACGGTTTCTGGAGCGCCATGCAGACGCTGGGTTGGAACAACACCGTGTGGATCAATCGTTGGCAGTGCATCTCCAACATCTACTCCACCATCATCGTCATCTGCTTCGCACTGATTGTAGTGGTATTCTTCGCCCAGTCGCTGTGCGGCGGCTGCTGCGGTGCCTGCTAATCCCTCAGTCAGGCAAGTAGAAAGAATTCAGTAATTTGTAAATCGTAAAATCGTACATAACATTATGTCTAAGATAGATTCTAAAATTCCGGAAGGACCGGTGGCTGAGAAATGGACCAACTATAAAGCTCACCAAAAACTTGTGAACCCCGCCAACAAACGCCGCCTCGACATCATCGTGGTCGGTACTGGAATGGCCGGTGCTTCGACACCCCCATCGCTCGGCGAAATCGGCTACCCCCTAAACACCTACAGCAACCCACACTCCCCC
>CAMGAL010000156.1 GCA_946007445.1 uncultured Mediterranea sp. | reverse complement strand
TCCAGCTCATCGAGCGCCGCGGCGACCGCATCAACGTGCGCCACATCCTGCTGAAGCCCCATGTACCCGAAGATGCCCTGACGGCCGCTTGTGCCCGCCTTGACTCGATTGCCGACGACATCCGCAAGGAGAAGTTCTCCTTCGAAGAGGCCGCTTCAGTGCTCTCGCACGACAAGGACACTCGCAACAACCACGGCCTGCTGCCCAACCCCTATACCAACACCTCGAAGTTCGAGATGCAGGAGTTGCCTCCTGAAATTGCCAAGGTGGTGGATAAGATGAAGGTGGGCGAAATCTCCGAGGCCTTCACCATGATACCGCGCGAGACCGGCAAGGAGGAGTGCGTCATCGTGAAGCTGAAGAACCGCATCGACGGCCACAAGGCCACCATTGCCGACGACTACCAGAACCTGAAGTCCATCGTCATGGAGAAGCGCCGCGAACAACTGCTCGACAAGTGGATTCGCGAGAAGCAGAAGCACATCTACGTGCGCATCAACGAGAAGTGGAAGAACACCTGCAGTTATAAATATCCGGGATGGGTAAAAGACTGATTATCGCACTGCTTGGCCTGGTGGCCATCTGCCTGATCAGTGCCCAGGACAAGAAGAAGAATCCCCAGGCACCTGCCCAAAAGAAGGAGCGGGTAGACCTGCTCTATGCCGACGAGGCGGTGGCCGACAAGTACCTCAAGCCCGACGTGCAGATACTCATCGGCTCAGTCAAGCTGCGCCACGACAGCATGTACATGGGTGGTGACAGCGTGCTCATCTACGAGAAGCAGAATGCCGTCGAGGCCCACGGAAACGTCTGGATGGAGCAGGGCGACACCCTCTTCCTCTACGGCGACCACCTCTACTACGACGGCACAGCCCAGCTGGCCCAGCTGCGCGAGCATGTGAAGCTCATCAACCGCACCACCGAGCTGACCACCGACAGCCTCAACTACGACCGCCTCTACAACCTGGGCTACTACTTCGAGGGCGGCACGCTGACCGACGAGGAGAATGTCCTCACCTCCGAGTGGGGCGAGTATAGCCCGGCCACCAAGCTGGCCGTCTTCAACCACCAGGTGCAGCTGGTCAATCCGCGCTTCACGCTCACCTCCGACACCCTGAAGTACAGCACCCTGACCAAGGTAGCCACCATCCTGGGTCCCTCCGACATCGACAGTGACGAGAACCACATCTACTCCGAGCGGGGCAGCTACGACACCCAGCAGGGACAAGCCTTCCTCCTCGACCGCTCCGTCCTGACCAACGCCGGCAAGCGACTCACCGGCGACAGCCTCTACTACGACCGCAACCTCCGCTACGGCGAGGCCTTCCGCAACGTGGTGATGACCGACACCGTCAACCGCAACATGCTCACCGGCCACTACTGCTACTACAACGAGCTGGAAGGCAGCGCCTTGGCCACCGACAGCGCCCTGGCTGTCGATTTCTCCCAAGGCGACAGCCTCTTTGTCCACGCCGACACGCTACGCATGGTGAGCTTCAACCTCGACACCGACTCCCTCATCCGCGAGATGCGCGCCTACCACAAGGTGCGGGCCTACCGCCGCGACGTGCAGGCCGTGGCCGACTCCATGGTGTACAACTCCAAGGACTCCTGCCTCACACTCTACACCGACCCCATCCTCTGGCACGGCGGACAGCAACTGCTGGGCGAGGAGATCAAGGTCTATATGAACGACAGCACCATCGACTGGGCACACATCATCAACCAGGCACTGGCCATCGAGCAGAAGGACACCCTACACTTCAACCAGGTGACCGGCAAGGAGATGAAGGCCTTCTTCGAGGCCGGCGACATGAGGCGCGTCGAGGTCAACGGCAACGTCCTCGTGCTCTTCTACCCCGTGGAGGAGCGCGACAGTTCGCTGATGATGCTCAACTACAGCGAGGGCAGCTTCCTCCGTATGCTGCTGAAGGAGCGCAAGCTGGAGCGGGGCACCTTCATCGGCAAGACCACCGGCACCGCCTACCCCCTCGACCAGATACCTGCCGACAAGTACCGCCTGCCAGCCTTCGTCTGGTTCGACTACGTGCGGCCCCGCAGCAAGGAGGACGTCTTCGTCTGGCGCGGCAAGCGGGCCGACCAGCAGCTCCAGAAGAGCAGCCGAGGCCCCGTGGAGAAGCCGCGTAACATGCATATCGAACGATCTAAAAAGTAACCAATTACACGCACTATGGGAATGTTTACGATGCGGAAACCCCGGGGTTTCCACCACACATACATCTATGTTGACGAGCGTAAAGAACGGCTTGCCAAAATGGAAGAGAACGCCAAGCGTGAACTGGGCCTCCTGCCCGAGAAAGAGTTCTCGCCCGAAGACATCCGCGGCAAGTTCGTGGAAGGCACCACACACCTCAAGCGCCGTCGCGACCGTGAGCGCAAGCCCGTCCATGCCGGCGTGCTGATAGCCATCATCGTGGTGCTCCTCTATATCTGGTATGCCATTTCTAAAGGAATCATCTGAATGAGCGACGTCATCCATCTGCTGCCCGATTCGGTAGCCAATCAGATAGCCGCCGGCGAGGTCATCCAGCGCCCGGCCTCCGTCATCAAGGAGCTGGTCGAGAACGCCATCGACGCCGGTGCCGGCGAGGTGCATGTCCTGGTCACCGATGCCGGCAAGACCTGCATCCAGGTCATCGACGACGGATGCGGCATGTCCGAGACCGACGCCCGCCTCTCCTTCGAGCGCCACGCCACCAGCAAGATAAGCCAGGCCGACGACCTCTTTGCCCTCCACACCATGGGCTTCCGTGGCGAGGCACTGGCCTCCATTGCCGCCGTGGCCCAGGTGGAGCTGAAGACGCGCCGTGCCGACGAAGAACTGGGCACCCGCCTCCTCCTCTCCGGCTCGCAAGTAGAGAGCCAGGAGCCCGTGGCCTGCCCCAAGGGGTGCAACTTCTCCGTCCGCAACCTCTTCTTCAACGTGCCCGCCCGCCGCAAGTTCCTCAAGAAGGACGCCACCGAGCTGAGCAACATCTCTACAGAGTTCGAGCGCATCGCCCTCGTCCACCCCGACGTGGCCTTCTACCTCTACAGCAACGACGCCGAGCTCTTCAACCTGCCCGCCATGCCCCTGCGCTCGCGCATCCTCGGCGTGTTCGGCAAGAAGCTCAACCAGCAGCTCCTCTCGGTCGATGTGCAGACCACCCTGGTGCACATCACCGGCTTCGTGGGCAAGCCCGACTCCGCGCGCAAGAAGGGGGCCCACCAGTACCTCTTCGTCAATGGCCGCTACATGCGTCACCCCTACTTCCACAAGGCCGTCATGGATGCCTACGAACAGCTCATACCCGCCGGCGAACAGGTCTCCTACTTCCTCTACTTCGAGGTAGACCCTTCGCGCATCGATGTGAACATCCATCCCACCAAGACCGAAATCAAGTTTGAGGACGAAGTGGCCATCTGGCAAATCATCTCGGCCACCGTGAAGGAGACCTTGGGCAAGTACCACGCCGTGCCCACCATCGACTTCGACACCGAAGACCGCCCCGACATCCCCGTCTTCGACACACGTTCCGAGGTGGCTCCCCCCACCGTACACTACAACGCCGGCTACAACCCCTTCCACACCGAAGCCTCTCGCGCCGCCTCCTCCTCCGCCTACAGCCGCTCCCGCACGGAGTGGGAGCCGCTCTATGCAGGCCTGGAGCACACCTCTACCGGTACAGACTCCGCACCCATCCCCGAGGAAGAGGAGTGGTCTCTTGCCCCCCCCGAACCCGTCGCCGGCGCGCCGCCCGGCAGCGAGGCCCCCCCGGCCGGGCCCCCCCCCGCCCGCGAGGGCACCGGCGCGGGGCGGGCGGGCGCGGGGCGCTACATCCTGACCTCCGTCAAGTCCGGCCTGATGCTCATCGACCAGCACCGCGCCCATGTGCGTGTGCTCTTCGACCGCTACATGACACAGATAGCCGCCAAGCAGGGAGCCTCGCAAGGCGTACTCTTCCCCGAAATCATCCAACTGCCCGCCTCCGAGGCCACCGTGCTGGAGAGCCTGCAGGAAGAGTTTTCCGCCGTGGGCTTCGAACTCTCCTCCTTAGGAGGGGGCAGCTACGCCATCCAGGGCGTGCCGTCGGGCATCGAAGGCCTCCATCCCGTGGAGCTGGTGCGCGACATGCTCCACACGGCCATGGAGAAGGGCAAGGACATCAAGGAGGACGTGCAGACCCGCCTGGCGCTCTGCCTGGCCCGTGCCGCCGCCATCCCCTACGGCCAGGTACTGACCTCGGCCGAGATGAATGCCCTGCTGGGCCAATTGCTGGCCTGCCCCACGCCCAACTACACCCCCGATGGCCGCCTGGTGCTCTCCACCATCGGCGAAGAGGAGATCGACCGTCTGTTTGCCGGCAAAAAGTAAGTCGTTTCGGAAAGTCGAATGGGCCACTATTTTTTTCGGCTGACACGGCCAAGGTAGGAAAAATAAAAGTATCTTTGCACCATTATTGTAACGCAACTAATTCAAGAAGAAACTATATGGCTACAGAAAAAGTAATCCTTACGGGCGACCGCCCGACAGGCCGTCTGCACATCGGCCACTTCGTAGGCTCCTTGCGCCGCAGGGTGGAGCTGCAGAACTCCGGCTTGTACAACAAGATATTCGTCTTCATTGCTGACGCCCAGGCACTGACCGACAACATGGACAACCCCGAAAAGGTGCGCCAGAACGTCATCGAGGTGGCTCTGGACTACCTGGCTTGCGGACTGGACCCGACGAAGAGCACCCTCTTCATCCAGTCGCAGATACCCGAGCTGTGCGAGCTGAGCTTCTACTACATGGACTTGGTGACGGTGAGTCGCCTGCAGCGCAACCCCACGGTGAAGACCGAAATACAAATGCGCAACTTCGAGACCAGCATCCCCGTGGGCTTCTTCACCTACCCCATCAGCCAGGCGGCAGATATCACGGCCTTCAAGGCTACCACGGTGCCCGTGGGCGAGGACCAGGAGCCAATGCTGGAGCAGGCCCGCGAGATTGTGCGCCGCTTCAACTTCATCTACGGCCCCACGCTGGTGGAGCCTGAAATCCTGCTGCCCGACAATGCGGCCTGCCTGCGCCTGCCCGGCACCGACGGCAAGGCCAAGATGAGCAAGAGCCTGGGCAACTGCATCTACCTGAGCGACAGCGCCGACGAGGTAGCCAAGAAGATACGCAGCATGTACACCGACCCCGACCACCTGCGCGTGCAAGACCCCGGCAAGGTGGAGGGCAACACGGTGTTCACCTACCTGGACGCCTTCTGCCGCCCCGAGCACTTCGAGCGCTACCTGCCCGACTATCCTAACCTGGACGAGCTGAAGGCCCACTACCGCCGCGGCGGACTGGGCGACGTGAAAGTGAAGAAGTTCCTGGGCGCCATCATGGAAGAGACGCTGTCGCCCATCCGCGAGCGTCGCAAGGAGTTCGAGCAAGACATCCCCGCCGTCTACGAGATGTTGAGGCAGGGGGGCGCAGTGGCCCGCGACCCGGCGGCCGCCACCCGGCGCG
>CAMGAL010000155.1 GCA_946007445.1 uncultured Mediterranea sp. | reverse complement strand
AGTTTGTCACACTCGTAGCCTAAAAGGTTCTGCCTGCCGTGCTTGGTTTTCGCGCCGGTAAGTACGGAAGCGAAGCGTATGATTCGCCACTGACCTGCAGGCACTTCCCATTCCACATAGCCATCATCACCAAGCCTTTCAGTAAGGTCTATGATGCTTTCGGGCGCAATCATCTCGTCGGCAGAATAAGCCACATGACATCGCTCCTCCATAAAGTCGCTCTGCAAGGCAGCCTTCTCCTGCCATCTGTCCACAAGGGCTTCGTCACCCACGTGCCAGTTTTTGAGTCGAAGATCACCTGTATAGTTGATTCTCCAGTATTTGGTCGTAATACACCACACCGGCAAACCCGGCATCTTTCAGTGCCTGGATGTCTGCCACGATGCCCTCTTGGGTTGTCCGCTCATAGCCGAAAAACCACCAAGTCTTCATCTGCGCCTTGGTTGTGAGAGATGCCAGGAATGCAAGAAGAAGTAAACCTATTCTGTTCATGTCATGAAAACTCGAATAAACTGGAGATCATCAGATGAAAAGGTTCACATTGGCCTGCTCCGCCCTTTCCATGTAAGTGGCTACACCACCGACGGAGACAGAATCCAGCAGCTCCTCGCGCTTGATACCCATCACGTCCATCGACATCTGGCAGGCAATGAATTCCACACCGTTGTCGATGGCCTGCTGGCGCAGAGCCTCTAAGGAGTCCACCCCCTTCTTCTTCATGAGGAACCTCATCATCTTCGAGCCGATGCCCAGCATATTCATCTTCGAGAGAGCGAGTTTCGTAGAGTCAGCGGGCAACATCCATCCGAACATCCTTCCCCAAAAATCTTTCTCCACCTTGGGTTTATGGCTTTTCTTGATGGCATTCAGTCCCCAGAAGGTGAAGAATATCGACACCTTCTGCCCGGTGGCCGCAGCACCGTTAGCCAATACGAAAGTGGCGAGGGTCTTGTCGAGGTCGTCGCTGAAGAGAATCAGCGTCTTGCCATGGCCGCCGGTAGCGGTAGGCTGAGCCCCCCTGGCACAAGCCATCCCCTTTTCGATGATGACCACATGCGTACCTCCTTCCGATCGTTTCTCGATGAAGCGGTTGCCCGTTGTCCGGCACCAGGCCTCCGCATCTCTGGGGAATCCCGCATCCGTAGCCTTCACTTCGAGCAGCTGTCCTGCCTGCAGTCTGTCCATGGCCTGCTTCAATTTCAGTATCGGCCCCGGACACTGTATGCCACAGGCATCCACTTTGATGCTTTCCCTCATAGCTGCCGGTGCTGACGAAGGACATGCTCCGCCCTCACACGTAGCGTCAAAACCCTCAGGAACGTCGATAGTGGCTGTGGCAGCCTTGTAGGTCTTGATACCGCCAATCAGGTTGCGCACGTCGGCATATCCGTGGCCCTTCAGAATGTTGGAAGCCAGATAGCCTCTGAGACCCACTCCGCAGAACAGCCAAATGGGTTTGTCCGACGGTATTTCAGACAGTCGGTCACGCATGTCATCCAGCGGGATATTGACGGCTCCAGGTAGGGTGCCCAGTGCAAATTCGTCTTCGGTACGTACGTCGATGAGTGTCACTTGCCGGAGATCGGCATCCCGCAGCTCACGCCAATAGAGCGGAGTCATCTTTCCGCTCAGGATATTGCACGCTACATAGCCGGAAATGGCTACCGGATCCTTCGCCGAGGAGAAGGGCGGAGCATAGGCATGTTCCAGACGGGTAAGCTGTTCGACCGTAGCACCTTGCTTGATGGCAAGGGCAAGCTGGTTGATGCGTGTGTCCACACCGTCGTACCCCACCATCTGTGCCCCATACAGCTTCCCGTCGGTGGGCGAGAAGGTAATCTTGATGTCCATCTGTAAGGCTCCGGGGTAGTAGCCGGCATGAGAGCCGGCGTGTATGGTGGCACTCAGATAGGGCATCCCCATCTGCTTCAGCCGTTTGGCAGGAAGTCCGGTAGAGGCCACAGTCAGATCAAACACCTTGGCTATGGCGGTGCCTATCGCTCCTTCGTAAGTCACGCGGTTGCCCTCCACCATGTTATCGGCAGCAATACGTGCCTGTCGGTTGGCCGGTCCGGCCAGGAAGTTCAGCCAAGGCTTGCCGGTGATAGGATGCGGGTACTCTATGGCATCGCCCACGGCATAGATATCTTCGTCTGAGGTTTGCAGATATTTGTTCACATAGATGCCCCTCATCTCACCGAGCGCGAGGCCGGCTTTCTGTGCCAAAGTCGTCTCGGCTCTGACACCAATCGAGAGCAAAACCATATCGGTCGTCAGTCGGATGCCCGACTTGAAATGTACGGTCAGTTGGCCACCGTCGTCAGAGAACGACTCTACCGCCTGTTCCAGATACAGTTTGATTCCCTTCTGCAACAGATGCTCGTGGACGAGTGCCGCCATGGAGTAGTCTATAGGCGCCATTACCTGAGGAGCCATCTCCACCACGGCCACTTCAGCCCCCGCATGTCGGAGGTTCTCGGCCATCTCCAACCCGATGAATCCTCCACCCACGATGACGGTCCTCCTGACGGGTCGCTTCTCCATGTATGCCTTGATTCTATCGGTGTCGGCCACATTTCTCAGCGTAAAGATACCATCCAGATTGATGCCGGGTAGTGGCGGACGTACAGGCGAGGCTCCCGGCGAGAGCAGTAACTTGTCGTATGCCTCGTCATACTCCCTGCCATCGGCACACTTCACCCTCACTGACTTGTGCTGTGGGTCAATGGCAGTCACCTCGCTACCCACAATGACAAATTTTCTTTTGTTTCGGATGTTTTTCATACAGTCAGTTTATATTGGCATGAGACTTTTCATTCATCTCCCTGCAAATATAAACAATCCTATCCAATAAATAGTTCCTCCCACAAGAAAAAAATCCCTGCTACAGTTCCTCTGAATCAGATGAGTCTATGAATCACACGGCTCTTAACCTTTCGCTTCCTGATAGAGGAAGCGCTTGATGCTCTTCTTGGGTGTCTTTTCAAACTCCTCGGGATAAATCTTCATCTTCGAGAGTTGGCTGTAGGCAGGCAGCTGCTCGTTGAGCGCCACACGGTTCTCCTCCATCACCCGCTCGATGTCCTCGTTGGTGAGCCCGTGAGCAAAGGCATCGTCAAAGTCGGGATAAACCAGACCGACCAACCGTTCGTTCTGCTGCACCACGATGCTCTCTGCCACATAAGGCATGTTATTGAGTTTGTCTTCTATCTCCTCGGGGTAGATGTTCTGTCCGCTGGGACCGAGCAGCAGGTTCTTGCTACGGCCTTTGATGGTCACATTGCCCTCGGCATCCATCAGAGCCAAGTCGCCGGTATGCAGCCAGCCGTCGGGCTCGAGCACCTGCTGCGTGGCCTCCTCGTTCTTGTAGTAGCCCAGCATGACATTAGGACCGCGACAGACTATCTCGCCGGGGATGTTCTCCGGGTCGGGCGAAAGAATCTTCACCTCCATGCGCGGAGCGGCCTTTCCGCAAGAGCCGGGCTTGAAGCGACTCCAGTCTTCGTAGCAGATGATGGGGGCACACTCGGTCATGCCGTAACCCACCGTATAGGGGAAGTCTATCATCTTGAGGAACTGCTCCACCTCCTGGTTGAAACTGGCACCGCCAATGATGACCTCTACAAAGTTGCCGCCAAAGGCATTGATGACCTGCTCGCGCACGGTGGCTTTGATCTTGTCGTTGATGATGGGCACCTTGAGCAGCAGCTTCATGGCCGGCGTCTCCAGCTTGGGCAGCACGTTCTTCTTGATAATCTTCTCGATGATGAGGGGTACGGCCACCACCAGGTTGGGACGCACCTCGGCGAAGGCCTGGAAGATAATCTTGGGGCTGGGCATCCGCGTCAGGAAGAAGATGTGGCAACCCACGGCAAACTCATACAGGAACTCGAAGGCCAACCCATACATGTGGGCCATGGGAAGCATGGAGACCAGACGGTCGCCGGCCTTCAGAGGCAGTACCTCAAAGGCGAAGCGGGTGTTGGGCCAGAGGCTGCGATAGGGCTACATCACGCCCTTTGAGTAGTTGAGCACAGCCAGTTCGTCGAGCTGGTCCTGGTGGTAGGCCACATGTTCCTTGCGGAAATTCTTGGGAAATTTGCGGCCGAACATCTCGTTGAGATGCTCGCGAGCATAGGTCACCCGCTCGTTGCGCGACACCAGCAGCGTGAAGTCATTCATCATGAAGATGCCCTCCAGCATGGGCATGGCCGACTCGTTGAGATTCTCCCACACCTGGTCGCCTACGAAGAGCAGCTTGGCCTCGGAGTGGTTCACAATGTTGTGCACATTGTCTGCCTTGAACTCATGCAGAATAGGGACGATGACCGCTCCGTAGGTCAGGGTAGCCAGGAAGGTGACGCCCCAGTGCGAACTGTTGCGTCCGCAGACGGCAATCTTGTCGCCCTTCTGTATGCCGCTGGCCTCAAAAATGATGTGTAGCTTCTCTATCTTTCGGGCCACATCTTTGTATTGTAAGGTTGCACCCTTGTAGTCAGTCAGGGCATCCAAGTCCCAATTCTGACGGATGCTATGCTCGATATAAGCGATAAAACTCTGCTCCATGGTATTGCACATTTAGTTAGAAAATGTGCAAATGTAGAACTAATTTCATAAATAGCAAACGGATTGAAAGAAAAAGCGAGGTGATGATGGTGAAAAACAGTACTTTTGCCACGGACAATGCCTGTTCGGGATATCTCGCAAAAAAAAGTGAGAGACATTTGCAACTTTTGCCCCTGACGGAACGTCTAATGAAATCGAACGAAAAAACAGATAAAATATGAAAGCAACATTATTTCTCCTCTCTCTGCTCTGCGCAGGGAACTTGATGGCCCAGACACCGGCCGCCAACCCTACTCATGAAAAAACCGGCATCGACCTCTCGTTGTGGCACAACATCAGTACCCAACGCAACGACTCCACCGGCAGCACGCTGCTCAACATAGGCATCACCTCCAAGGTGCACAACCTCTATGGTGTAGGAGTCAATCTGCTGGGAGGTGTGACCACCAACGATGTGTGCGGCGTACAGATAGGTGGCCTCTTCAACGTGGCCGGCAACCGGATGCAAGGCGTACAGATAGGCGGTCTGACCAACGTCAATGGCGACGGGATGTATGGCGTATCGGTAGCCGGTCTGGTAGGCATCACAGGTGACAGGACCCGGGGTGTGCTGGCCTCCGGCCTGGTAGGCATCGCGGGCGACAAGACACAAGGTGTCATGCTGAGCGGACTGCTCAACGTGAGTGGTAAGGACAATCAAGGCATTCAGCTGGCCGGCATCGCCAACATCTCCGGTGGCAGTATGCAGGGCATCCAGCTGGGTGGACTGACCAACGTATCAGGCGGATCGGTCAACGGATTGCAGCTGAGCGCACTGCTCAACGTGGCCGGTGGCTCAGTCAGCGGATTGCAGTTGGGCGGCCTCATCCAGGTGGCGGGTGAGAACCTCACAGGCGTGCGGGCCGGCGGGGTGCACGGTGGCGGCCATGCCATAGGGCGGCGA
>CAMGAL010000154.1 GCA_946007445.1 uncultured Mediterranea sp. | reverse complement strand
ATAGATGGCTCCGCCGATCCACACCGGCATGGCTTCCAGGGGCAGGGCCAGCATCTGATCGGGCTCCGCCATCTGATAGCGCGCCAGGTGGGGCGCGGGGGCCGGGGTGCCCGCCGGCCGGGTCGCCGCGGCCGCCGCCGCGGGCGCCCCCGGGTGGACGCCCCACCCCCCCCCCCAGTCGCTGAAGACACCCCGGGCGGCGCCGGGCCGGTTGTGGCCGGGGATGGCCCGCGACTGACGGTCCTTGCCATACTTGCCGATGCGGGGACCCAGGATGGCGGCGCCGACCAGGGCAATCCAGCCACCTACAGAGTGTACGATGGTGGAGCCGGCGAAGTCGTGGAACGTAGCACCGAAGATGTTCGTCATGAACGAGCCTTCCTCGCCGTTCATCAGCCAGCCGCCTCCCCAGGTCCAGTGGCCTGATACGGGATAGATGAGCACGCTGATGAAAACGGTGTAAACCAGGTACATGGAGAACTTGGTACGCTCGGCCATGGCTCCCGATACGATGGTGGCTGCGGTGGCGCAGAACACCGTCTGGAAGATGAGGAAGCCCTCGGAGGGCAGTCCGCCGCCGTCGTAGAAGGAGCAGTCGAAGAACGAGGGGAGACCCACGAAACCGCCTGCGCCAAACATGAGGCCGAAGCCGATGAACCAGAAGAGCAGCGAGCCGAACATGAAGTCCACGAAGTTCTTCATCAGGATGTTGGCCGTATTCTTGCTGCGGGTGAAGCCGGCCTCTACCAGCGCGAAGCCCGGCTGCATGAAGAACACCAGCATGGCTGCCAGCAACATCCATACGGTGTTGAGTCCGTTGGCCACTTCGTCGCAGGCGGCTGTGGCCGGAGCTTCGCTCACTTCGATGATTTCTGCCGTTGCGGCAGGTTCTTGTGCATATAGGTCGATAGCCATACAAGCGCTCATCAGGATGGCGCTGGCCAGCCAGAACTTGGCCAGGCTACGAGTTTTCTTCTTATCCATAATCTTTGTCTTTTGTAATTTGTATGATGCGATATTCATGTGGTAGTGTGCTGCCGGGGATTACTTCTCTTGCTCGGCATTGTAGAGGGCAATGTCGCCCCGCTCGCCGGTGCGGATGCGGATGGCGTCTTCGATGGGGATGACGAAGATGCGTCCGTCGCCTATCTCGCCGGTCTGTGCTGCCTTGACAATGGCCTGCACGGTCTTTTCGGCATTCTTGTCGCGCACGACGATGGAAATCAAGATGCGTTCGATGGAACTGGTGTCGTACATCACGCCGCGGTAGATGCGTGCCTGACGGGACTTGCCGATGCCTCTCACTTCGTAGTAGGAGAACCATTCAATGTCCGCTTCGAGCAAGGCGTCCTTCACCTCCTCAAATTTGGTCTTGCGGATAATCGCTTCAATCTTTTTCATACCTATAAAAACTAATTATCTGATTAAAAACTTAGTCCGACTGTAAAGTAAGCACCTTCGGTGCGTGGGTTCCAGGTGGCTGTGGCAAAGAGCGGCAGGCTGAAGCTGTCCGTCACCTGGATCTCCTTCGAGGCTCCGATGCTGAGGTTCACCACGGCAAACCCGTTGCTGCCATAGAAGCTGGTCTCCCAGGGGGTGGCTCCGGCTTCGGCTGTCCACTCCAGACCGCCCAGCTTGAAAGGAACGGCGGCCGAGAGGTAGGAGGAGTAGGCCCGCTTGCCATTGGCTTTCACTCCGTCGGCTCCGGCGAAGTTGGTGTACCAGTTCAAGGCGATGGGACCGAAGTCATAGCCTATCTGAGCCTCAAACACGTGGGAGTTGCTGGCGCTGCGGCTGCTGTAGTGGAAGTACTTGGCTTCGCCATCGCCTGCCACGTTGACCCAGTAGTCGGTCACCGAGAGGCTGAATCCGCCCGTGGCATAGCCCAGCGTGAGGTCAAACTCTTTGGTGTCCGTGCTCTCCACTCCTACGGATCCCCAGGCTCCCAGCGAGAAGCCCTTGTAGGCTACCGAGAGGGAGGGCTGCAGGCTTACGCCACCCAGTTCCTGTCCGCGCCAGATGTATCCGCTGACCAGATCTGTACCTACTGATGTCTCTACTTTGTCTTGTGCATTTGCACCGAAGGGCATCGCGGCGGCCAAGAGTGCTACGACCGCGCCCTTCCAATTTGTGGTTCCTGTTTTCATACCTTTTTTACTTTAGTTGTAGTTGTATATAGTTGTAATCAATTGTGACGGCCTATTTCAGCCATTGCCTGATGCGCCTCATGGCCTCCTGGCAATTCTCGTGGCTGCCGAAGGCGGTCAGGCGGATGTAGCCTTCACCGCTCGGGCCGAAGCCCACGCCCGGCGTGCCTACCACGTTGGCTTCGTAGAGCATCTGCTCGAAGAATCGCCAGGAGCTGATGCCGTCCGGAGTCTTGAGCCAGATGTAGGGAGCGTTCACGCCGCCATAGACCTTCAGGCCGGCGGCTTCCAACCCCTCGCGCATGGTGCGGGCATTGGTCATATAATAATCGATGTTTTCGCGTACCTGCTGTTTGCCTTCGGGGGTGTAGATGGCTTCGGCAGCCCGCTGGGTAATGTAGCTGGCTCCGTTGAACTTGGTGCACTGGCGGCGGTTCCACAGCTTGTTGAGCGGGATGCGCTCGCCCGTCAGGGTGGCTGCGGTCAGCTCCTTGGGCACGATGGTGTAGCCACAACGCACGCCGGTGAATCCTGCTGTCTTCGAGAAGCTGCGGAACTCGATGGCGCACTTCTTGGCCCCTTTGATTTCGTAAATGGAGTGGGGCACGTCATCTTCCGTGATGAAGGCCTCGTAGGCTGCATCAAAGAGGATGAGCGTGTCGTTTGCCAAAGCATAGTCCACCCATTTCTTCAGTTCATGTTTTGTCAGTGTCGTACCTGTGGGGTTGTTTGGATAACAGAGATAAATGATATCGATGCGTTTGTTTGGAATTTCGGGAATAAAGTTGTTTTCAGCTGTGCAGGGCATGTAGGTCACGTTGCTCCAGCGGCCGTCTTCCTCCAGCACTCCGGCCCGACCGCACATCACGTTGCTGTCGATGTAGACCGGGTAGATGGGGTCGGTGACGCCCACGCTATTGTCGTGGCGCAGGATGTCGCCGATGTTGCCGGTGTCGCTTTTGGCTCCGTCGTTGATGAACACTTCCGAGGTGCTGAGGTGGATGCCCCGTGGCAGGTAGTCGTTCTTCACGATGGCTTCGCTGAGGAACTCGTAGCCCTGCTCTGGCCCATAGCCGTGGAAGCTCTTCTCGTCAGTCATCTCCTCCACTGCCTTGTGCATCGCTTGGATGCATACAGGAGGCAGTGGCCGGGTAACGTCGCCGATACCCAGTCGGATGACGTCTTGCTTGGGGTGTGTTATCCTGAAACTATTTACCTTTTTCGCTATGTCTGAGAATAAGTAACTCCCCGGAAGTTTGAGGAAATGTTCGTTTACTAATGCCATATCTTTTGCTGTTTTAAGTTGTATGTTCTATCTATCTATCATTCAGTCCATTCTATTTCGCCGTCATATACCCGCGTGGCAGGGCCTGTCATCCGCACATGTCCGCTGGCTTCGTCCCAGACGATGTGCAGGGTGCCTCCGTCCATCTCGATGTCGGCTTCGCGACCGGTACGCCCTGTCAGGCAGGCGGCTACTGCCGTGGCGCAGGCTCCGGTGCCGCACGCCTGGGTGATGCCTGAGCCGCGTTCCCACACCCTCATGCGGATGTGGCCGGGAGCGGTGAGCTGGGCAAATTCTACGTTGATGCGTCCGGGAAAGAGCGGGTGGCACTCCAGCAGCGGCCCTTCGGCAGAGAGGTCTATTTGATGGATGTCCTCCACGAAGATGACCAGGTGCGGATTGCCCATCGACACGGTGGTGGCGATGTATGCTCCCCGTGCGGTGCGGATGGGTTGCTCCTTCATGGGCTTGGCCCCTTGGCCGTCGTAGTCGGCCGGTTCGTCGGCGGGACAGCCCATGTCTACGGTGACGCTCTTCACCACGCCCTCCTCCACCTGCAGGCGGAGGATCTTGATGCCCGAGAGGGTCTCCAACCGGATTTCGGTCTGCTCTGTCAAGCCGTATTCGTACAGGTACTTGCCGATGCAGCGGCTGGCGTTGCCACACATCATGGCTTCCGAACCGTCGGCGTTGAAGATGCGCATACTGAAGTCGGCTCGCTCCGACCGACCAATCAGAACCAATCCGTCGCTACCGATTCCCGTGTGGGGAGCGCTCCATTGCCGTGCGGCCTCTTCGGGATGGGCGATGGGGTAGCGGGTGGTGTCTACATAGATGTAGTCGTTTCCGGCTCCGTGCATTTTCGTGAATCTGATAGTCTTTGTCATTTTGGGATTGATTTTGATTGTTTTAATGTCCTTTTGTTTATTTCTGATGCAAATATACGACGTTTTGTTTAATTAGCGATAAAATAGGTGTCTTTTTTATACTAAATTTAATGTATGCTTTCACTCGCCTTGTGTATAGGGCCTTTTGCTTTCGGATTGAAAGTTGAGCCCTGCATATTTTGATTGATTGTAATTTGTGTTGTTGGCACTCCTAGTGGAGGATATATAAAAAAGGAAGCGAAACAGGAGTTTCGCTTCCTTTTTGCCATTCAATTGCCGCTGCCAATTTGACTTTCTGCTTTTGATAAGGGTGAATTGGGAGCAGAACGTCTTGTCTATACACCTGGCTCTTCCATGTCAAGCCAAACGCCTCTCCTTTTGTCATCTCGAGCGCTGTCGAGAGATCTCATCCGCTTACCTCACTCCAAATGTCGGATGCAGCCGAACATAAGAGGGTACAGTCCGAAAAATAACGTGGGGGATATTTCTGAGAAATATCCCCCACTTATATTATAAGGTAAGCTAGGCAGAGCGGCTATTACTTCTTGCGGTTGCCGTAGCGGCTCATGAACTTGTCCACGCGACCGGCGGTGTCCACCAGCTTTGACTTACCCGTATAGAAGGGGTGCGAAGTGTTGGAGATTTCCAGCTTGACCAGCGGATAAGATTCGCCTTCAAATTCGATAGTCTCCTTCGTGTTGCAAGTAGAACGAGACAAGAACATATCGCCATTGCTCATATCCTTGAATACAACCGGACGATAATTTTCGGGATGAATACCTTTTTTCATTTCCTTATTTGTTTTTTCTGTTTATATTCGGTTACTATTTGGTAATAATAGTGTAATGGTCTTTGGTTTCAGGGCGCAAAGGTAATGCTTTCTTTTGAATTGATGAAAAAAAGTTCGGCAAAAATATCTGTTTTGTCGATTTTATTTCTGACTTTTGCAGGTGTAAACCAAAAAATTGAACGATGAAACGCATATTGATGCTCTCTCTGGCCACCTGCTGCTATCTGCTGCTGGCCGCACAGACACTTCCATCCACACGTTATGGCGTAGCTTTCTATAACCTGGAGAACCTCTTTGATACCCTGCATGATGCAGGTAAGAACGACTAGGAATACCTGCCCGAAATTCCCCGCAACTGGACGACCCGCCGATATGAGGCCAAGCTGCAAAACATGGCAGGCAACCTAGACGACATAACAA
>CAMGAL010000153.1 GCA_946007445.1 uncultured Mediterranea sp. | reverse complement strand
AGCCCAGACTCTTGTTGGGCAGCAGGCGGTCGGCACACAGTGAGCCGATGCTATGGAAGACGGTGCCTGCACCGATCCATGCCACCACTCCGTTGCGCCGCCAGACGTGTTGGCGAAGTTCCAGCGTGCCCTCCATCTTATGTTTGTCGCGGTAGCGCCCTTCGTAGTAGCCCCGCATGGACTGGCTACTGCCCAGCTGGGCCATCATGCCCCAGGAGGGATTGCCGAAGTTGAGGGTGCCGCGGAAGTCACCGGCCAGGATGCCTCCGCGCCAGATGCGTTGGTAGGCATTGAGTCGCCAGTCGGTCGTGCTGAAGGCGTAGTCGTTGCCGAGAAATCGGGGTTGGAAGCTCTGGGACAGATTGATGTAGCACCCTTCGTGGGGATTGGTCATCACGTCGCGGGTGTCGTAGACCAGCGAGAGACCGAGGCCGAAGTTGGAGGTGCGGCGGTCCATGCCCTTCAGCAGTTCGGGGCGTTCCACCTCTTTGGCCAGTACGAAGTCGTAGGTGGCCATGGGGCCTACATAGAGGCTGGAAGCGATGCGGATGAGGAACGATGCCTTCACCCGTGCCTGCCATCGTTTCAGTTCCGACTCGTTGGCCTTGCAGTCGCCTTGCTCGTAGCCGATGCCCCATAGCTTGCTGGGAAAGTAGAAGCCATACAGCGTATAGTCCAGCCGGTAGCGGTCTTGGGGAAAGAGGTGTGTGCCCCGTATGCCCAGCAGGTAGAAACCTACGGTGGAGAAGTCGCCGAAGAGCGATACATGCGAGGGTGGGAGCGCCGTGTCGCCCGGGTCGGTACGGTACAGGCCGGCTGCCACCAGGCCGATGCCTAACTTGGTGTCGGTACTGTAGTGGGGGCCTCCGATGATGCTAAAGTCAAACTTGCGTTGAGGCTTCTCCTTGTTGGCATCGTTGAAGTAGTCGAGGAAGCGGTTGAACCATCCTCGTCGTTCGCTCTGCAAGGTGTCGGTTTGGGCAGACGCCGTGATAGGCAGCAGGAGCAGGAGGCTGAGAAGGAACTTTTTCATGGACGATTGGATGATTGACGATTGGACGATTTATTCGAAGCAGAGACCCACATTGTCCACCCAGAAGGTGTTGCCGGGGGTTCCGATGTAGGCTCCGCCGTGGCTGGAGGAGAATTGCAGCAGCAGGTGGGTGGGCTCTTCACCGGGCTCTGCCCAGCCGGTCTCGCGTACGAGGACGTTCTCGCCCCGGCTGTTGCGGGCATAGTCGCACTGGCGCAGGCCCATCAACTCGGCCTTGTAGTCGGCTTGGCGGGTGATGTCGCCGTAGCGGATGGGGTAGGTGGCACTCTCCACCCAGCCGTCGGTGGTGTCTGAGTAGGTCACTACCAGCGTACCTACCCGCTTGGCTGTCAGGTTGCCTTGCGCATCTTCGGTGCGGCGTTGCAGCAGCAGGGTGGTGATGGCGCAGTCCTTGCCGGGCACGGTGGCCCGCTTGCTGAAGCCGGTCAGCCGGAGGCGGTTGGGCTGTCCGGCACTCTTCATGCGGTAGTCGTAGCGCAGGGCCACCGGCCGCTGTCGGTAGGGGATGCCCCAGTTCATGGCCTGCACTCCCTCTTTGGTGCCGGTGATGGGTTCCTTCATGTCGCCCAGGAAGATGGAGCCGGCTGCCAGTACACTGATGTTCACCATGCCGAGCACCTTGACCTGCTCGATGTGGGTCTCCAGCCGGGCGCAGGAGCCATGTCCTTCGTGGGTGTCGCGATAGACCGTGTTGTTGGTCTTGACGATGCCCATCACCTTGGCCATGACGTTGGAGGTGCCCCAAGGGGAGCCGCCTGAGTGGGTGTAGGCCTCATTGCCCTCTATGGTCTGGTTGGGGCCTATCTCATAGAGCGTCTTCTCCTGGCCGCCTATGATGGATGATTCGTGGATGGTGCGCACCACCCATTGCTCCATATCGCCATACTTCAGCGGTACGAATCGCTCTTGGGCAGCTGCCCAAGTCGCGGAGCAGAGTATTCCGATGGTCAGTAGAATTTTCATGTCTGTTAGTCTGTTTCACCACAAAAGTAGCAATCGTTTCATAGATAAACAAATCAGTGGATTATTTTGCTTATCTTCGCGCCATAAAGAACATTTTTATTTGGTATCATGGCAGACAACTATCTGGAAAAGCAATATGAAGCCTATCTGATCCGCAAGGCGGCTATGGCAGGCAAAGGGAAGCAGATGCACAAGCGTGTGGCCCTGCCGGCGAGGCAGGAGGTGACTCCGCCTGTGACCCATGAAGAGGAGAATGAAACCGTAGCTGCTTTGCGCGACTTGCTGGGGGCATCCACGACCGAGGCGTGCGGCTGCTTCCGCGAGCAACTCTATGATGCGGCGACCCTCTATGCCGGCTATCGGCCGGGAGAGCCTGATTCGGCCCGCGACTGTTTCGATACGCGTGTCTATCGCCGGTATGTGGAGATGGGAGGTGATACGGCACCTCTGAGGGAGCAGCTGGCACGTACGCTGCACGACTACTCGCAACGCCGAGCCATGCGCGAACTGCTGGCCGGATATGACGAGCGGCGTGTGGTAGGCATCATGGGCGGACATGGACTGCTGCGTAGCGATGCCATGTTCCGCAGGGTGGCCGAGGTGTCCAAACAGCTTACGGAGAAGGGCTACCTGATGGTGAGCGGGGGAGGTCCCGGAGCCATGGAGGCCACTCATCTGGGTGCCTGGATGGCCGGACGCACGGAGGAGGAGATGGAGCGGGCCATGCAAAGGCTGCTGCGGGCCCCTTCGTTCAAGGACCGTCTGTGGCTGGAGACGGCGTTTCGGGTCATGCTGGAGTTTCCGCGGGAGCGATACGAGAGTCTGGGTGGGCCCACGGGGTTCTATGGCCATGAGCCTGCCACTCCCTTTGCGACCCACATAGCCAAGCTGTTTGATAACAGCCTGCGTGAGGACGACCTGCTGACGCTGGCCAAGGGAGGCATTGTCTATGCTCCCGGCAGCGCAGGCACCATGCAGGAGATTTTCCAGGATGCGGTGCAGAACCACTACCTCAGTTTCGGCTATGCCAGTCCGATGGTCTTTCTCGGCAGTCGCTATTGGACCGAAGAGATGCCGGTCTTCCCCTTGATGCAACATCTGGTGAAGACCGGCAAGTATCAGAACCTCTTACTTTCGCTGACTGACGAGGTAGAGGAGATTGTCAGGCTGTTGGAAGCGTTTTAGAACAAATCCCAAGTGCGGATATTGTCTCTCCAGGCATGATCCTTGGGGAAGGGCTGTCCACCCCAGGCACGGACGCTGGTCCAGGGCTGGGCGGCATCGCTCCAGAAGGGGTGTGTGGCAGGCAGAGCCAGGGGCAGGAAGGAGAGTGAGCACATGTAGAGGCTGCCGTTGTTGGTGTACCAGTCGGCCACGTTGGGCTGCTTGCCTGTGAAGCCGATGGTCAGGAAGCCCTTCTCGTTGAAGTTGTCGCCTGTGGCAAACATGCGTTTCATCACGGCGGTCAGGGCGCAACGTACGGCGGCGCGGTTCACGCCGGCGGGCAGCAGGTCGTACCAAGCCATCAAAGCCAGAGGCTGCATACAAGCCATGCGGTAGGGGATGCTACGGCCAAAGACGGGGAAGGTGCCTTCGGGCGAGATGAAACGCTCCAGAATGAGGCTGAACTTCTGCGTGCGGCGCAGGGCGCGCTCGCGATACTTGGCATAGTCGATGCGTGTACGGGTCTTGCTGTCAGCCATAGCCTGCAGGGTCTCCAGATACATGGGGTGGAACACATAGCTGCTGTAGTAGTCGAAGGCAAACGTCGGGCCGTCGGCATACCAGCCATCGCCCACATACCACTCCTCCACCTTGCGGATGGCCGAGTTGATGCGATACTCATCGGCATCGGCACCTACCTTGGCCAGGAAGCTCTCGATGGTCGAGGAGAAGAGCAACCAGTTGGTATAGGGAGGGTCGGTGCAACGCATGTGGGTAAATTCGGTGATGTAGCGTTGCTTGGTGGTGTCGTCGAGGGGTTTCCACAGCTGGTCGTAGGCACGGAGGAAGCTCTCGGCCACATAGGCGCCATCTACGAGGGGCTGGCCGGGGCTACGCCACAGCAGGTAGTCGGGGCTGTCGGGGTCGACGGCGTTGGCATAGCTCTTCAGAGCCAAGTCACGCAGCTCCTTGCGCATTTGGCCTTCGGCGGTGTCATCATCGGGCAGCGAGAGCCAGGGGGCGATGCCGGCCATCAGTCGGCCAAAGCACTCCATGTAGGTCACCTTGATGTTGCGTCCGTCCCAAGTGGGGCTGACCTCCACCAGCATATTCTTCTGCAGCTCGCCCTTGGCCATGTTGCTCAGCACAGGGTAGGCCATCTGATAGGCCAGGTTGGTCCAGTAGGCGCGGTCGGGATTGATAGTCGATTCCAGGTGGCGCACATATTCGCAAGCGGCCAGCAGGAAGGCACCCACGCCGAAGTCGGCTGTCGATTTCGCGTCAATCACCTGGCCGGGGATGGCACGGTCGCCGATGGGCTGCACGTAGCCCACAGTGCCGTCTTTCTGCACGGCGGTCTTGGAGAGGTAGTTCCAGGCCTTCTGGAAGGTGGGCATGAAGGTGGCCTTGTCCAGGTAGCCGTGGTTGATGCCCCACATGATGCCATAGGCAAAGAATGCCGTACCGCTCGTTTCGGCTCCCGGAGCCTGCTCGGGGTCCATCATGCTGCGGGTCCAGTAGCCTTCGGGCTGCTGGATGGCGGCTACAGCCTGACACATGTCGCGGAACTTCTGTGCGAAGAAGGGGTAGTGCTTATAGTCCTTGGGGAGGTCTTGCAGCACCTTGGCCAGTCCGGCCACCACCCATCCGTCACCTCGGGCCCAGAAGTCCTTCTTGCCTGCGTTGGTCTGGTGCTTGGGATAGACGTAGCGGGCATCGCGATAGTAGAGGTGCTCCTCCTGGTCGTACATGATGCTGTCGGAGTAGCAGATGTATTCATACAGTTTGTCGAGGTAGAGCGGATTGCGCGTAATCTTGTAGAGCTTGGTCATGACAGGCATCACCATATAGAGTCCGTCGCTCCACCACCAGTAGTCGTTGCGGGGGGTGCTCATCTCATACTCCATCACTTCGCGGGCACGGCGGATGCGCTTGTCGTCGGGCAGGATGTTGTAGAGGTCGGCATAGGTCTGGAAGCAGATCTGGTAGTCGCCGAAGAGTACGTATTCGTCCGTTTCGCCGTAGGTCATCTTCCACTGGCTCTTGTCGTCGCTCTTGGCGCCTTTCCACTGGTTGTGCTCGGCCCATGCTTCCGAGAATTTCAGGTACTCTTCGTTGCCGGTCAGGAAGTAGGCCTCCATGTTGCCGGTGTGGTAGGCGGCGTGGTGCCAGAAGGAGTTGGTCTCGGGCGAGTGGGTCGATTGCCACTGCCGGTTCACTTTGTCAATCAGTTGCCTCACCTGCTGTGCTTCGGTGGGCTTGGCGGCTTGTGTGCCGGTGGCCATCAGTCCGATGGCACAGACCGCGAGGGTTCGTAGGATGACATTCAAGCCAAAAATAGAAAAACACA
>CAMGAL010000152.1 GCA_946007445.1 uncultured Mediterranea sp. | reverse complement strand
ATGTGGTCCGACTAGCGTTGATACTCCTTCTTGTTGCGCTTGAACTGCTTTTTCTGCCTCCGCTTCATGCCGCAGTATATCTCCTCCGGCGAGCCGTCGGCCTTTTCGTAGAAGCCCTGGATGACGAAGAAGTCGGCCTCGTGGCGGATGTTCTGCGAGTCAATGGGGTTGCCGGCACTCTTGCAGAACGATAGGAAGTAGAGGGCATCCAGCAGGTTGGTCTTGCCCATTCCGTTGGCTCCGAAGAGGCAGTTCAGTTTCGGCGAGAAGGTCAGGTCCACCTCCTCCAGGTTCTTGTAGTTGAGTATCGAAATGCGTTTCAGTATCATCGTTTGTCCACAGTTTGGTGACAAAAGTAGGAAGAATTTCGGGGTTTTCAGCCACAAATCGAAAAAAGATGGCCATAAATTTCGTCAGTAGCCATAAAAAACTTACTTTTGCGGTTCGAAATATGCACCTTTGAAATAATAACAAAAAAGATTCTATAAAAATGGCAGAACAGAAAAAGACAAATGAAGCCCTGAACGTAGAAGAGGCTCTGACCAAGTCGGAAGCATTCCTTCTCAAGAACAAGAAAACCATTGTTGGCGCCATCCTGGGCGTGGTCATCGTCGTAGCAGCCATCGTGCTCTACAAGAATTTCTATTCCACCCCGCGCGAGGAGAAGGCACAGGTGGCTCTCTTCAAAGGCCAGGAGTATTTTGAGGCCGACCAGTTCGAGCAGGCACTCAACGGCGACAGCATCGGCTATGCCGGTTTCCTCAAGGTGGCCGACCAATTCAGTGGCACGGATGCTGCCAATCTGGCCAAGGCCTATGCAGGCATCTGCTACGCTCACCTGGGCAAGTACGAAGAGGCAGTGAAGTTGCTGGACAGCTTCAGCGCCGACGACCAGATGGTCGCTCCCGCCATGAAGGCAGCCATGGGCAACTGCTACGCCAAGCTGGGCCAGCTCGACAAGGCTGCCAACCTGCTGAAGGCTGCTGCCGTGCAGGCCGACAACAACAGCCTGAGCCCCATCTACCTCATGCAGGCAGCACAGATCTACGAGAACCAGGGCAAGGCCGACGAGGCCCTGAAGGCCTACAAGACCATCAAGGAGAAGTACTTCCGCTCCTACCAGGCCATGGACATCGACAAGTACATCGAAAAGGCTGAGCTGAAGAAGTAACCCCATTCCACACATCTCTTTATGGCTACAGCTTACCATAATCTTTCGGAGTACGACAGTGCCTCCGTACCCAATGCCGGACAGATGAAGTTCGGCATTGTGGTTTCTGAATGGAACGACCGCATCACCGGCGCCCTGCTGCGTGGTGCTGTCGACACCCTGCTCCGTCATGGAGCTCGCGAGGAGAACATCCAGGTGTGTCATGTGCCCGGCAGTTTCGAGTTGGTCTATGCCTCCGAGCGCTTTGTCCACCACAGCGATGTCGATGCAGTCATCGCCATCGGCTGCGTGGTGCGAGGCGACACGCCCCATTTCGACTACGTCTGCATGGGTGCCACCCAAGGCATCGCCCACCTCAATGCCACCGGCGGTAAACCGGTCATCTACGGGCTGATAACTACCAACACCATGGAGCAGGCCGAGGAGCGCGCCGGCGGTCGCTTGGGCAACAAAGGCGATGAATGTGCGATTACTGCAATAAAAATGGTGGATTTCGCTTGCAGATTCAAAAAATAGTTGTACCTTTGCACCGCAATTGAGAAACAAAGGCGCTTCGCCGGAGAATCTTGAAAGTGCGGGCAAATACCAGAGTGGCCAAATGGGGCAGACTGTAAATCTGCTGGTTTATACCTTCGGTGGTTCGAATCCATCTTTGCCCACTTGATATTGCGGAAGTAGCTCAGTTGATAGAGCATTAGCCTTCCAAGCTGAGGGTCGCGGGTTTGAGCCCCGTCTTCCGCTCTACAGAGAGTCAGATAGTTGTCGCAAGATGGCTATCTGATTTTTTTTATGCGCATACGCAGGCATTCCCTCGCGCGCGCGCGTGAGAAGTTTCAAAACATCTGCAACTGCCACAAAAAATTCATCAATGGTTTGGTCCTGAACCATTTATGGCATCTCCCTGTGTGGCAGATGGTTTCAGATTTTCTGAATGTTGACATAAAAACAGCCCGTTTTTGCTAAAAACGCCCTCTTTTACCCTTCGAAACAGCCCGTTTTTGTGGCAGATGTGGCAGATACCGCCCCATTTACTGCCACTTTTTGGCGATTTCTCACCTATTTCTGCGTGGGGGCGATGTATCTCCGAAGTATCTAGCTCTCCTCCTCCGGGGAGGAGGGGTGTCACGGAGTGACGGGGTGGTAGGGAACATACAGGATGGATAGCCCCTATGAATGATGCTCTCTATGCGCTCCCTACCGCCTCCCTCTATAACTTGGGAACCAGAGGGGGTTGGTGTCACGTAGTGACGGGGTGGTAGGGAGCACAAAGAGTGGAAGCATTTAATAGCCACCCTTACTCACTGACAACAGCCTGCTGCAGCAGCCACAGACCGCATTTGGAACAACTGTTCCACCCTATTGGAACACTCGTTTCATAGCATTGGAACAGTTGTTCCAATACGTAGGAACTCTTGTGCCAAGTAGTTTAGCGACTTCCGTTGACTACTTATGGCCTTGTTCACAGCAGAGGTTGACAGGGTCTATCTCCTACTTATAGGAAACGTGGACTCATGGATTTTATTATTGGTAATAGATTGCTACAATAAGCCAATAAAAACAGGGTGAAAAAGGGCCAAAAACCGAGCATTTGGAAAAATCAATCCTCCTGATAATCAGTAACTTTGATTTTTGCAAATCAAGGCAAACTCACGCTTTTTACCTCCCTCAACTATACCTCAAGTATTCCTCAAGTATTCCGCATCTATTCCGCAACTATTCCGATGACCTAGTTTAGGGAAATAAATATATTTACATATCGGAATACTTGAGAGATATGTAGGGTATAGTTGCAGAATAGCTGCGGAATAGTGGCAACGGCATGAACTCCTCTTCCGCGCCTCGCACCATTTCAGAGTGGAAGGTGCGATGTTGAACATGATATGCAACATGTTTTCTGATTTTTTTCTGATAAATACTTTTGTTTATCTTAAAAACATTGTAAATTTGAGGCGTAATACAGCCGAAGCATCCTGATGCCTCAGCTATCGGTTCCAACGTTTCAACCTACGCCGAACCTTTAGAACGGAGATTTCTGACCTAAAGGAGGTAGGGTGGGCATGAAACACGACATATTTAAGGCGTTTACTTGACGCTTTATTCTTGACGAACTGAAACTTCGCAACTTTCAAGGAATGGTCATGAACATAGCCAACGCTAGATGACCCGGGCGTGATTTATTCGCTCCCAGTGTATGTCTGCATTTCTTTTTAGTGCAGATATACATGTGGGATTTTTATAAACATATCGGCGTGGGCTCTAACGTTGTCTGTTCAACAAGATAGGGCAATGCGAGAGCATCAGTTCGTGGGACAGATAACAAGACAGTTCCCACGTCTTTTTTATGCTCGTGCAACCTAAATGTAGTACATGAAGATGCGGGTTGGGAACGCTGCATCCAAGGATAATATGACATTATCAGCAGGTTCCCTCCTTCAAGGTGGGCGTTATAAAATAGTTTGTACACTCGGACAAGGAGGTTTTGGAATAACCTACTTGGCTGAACAGGTTATGCTCGGACGCAAAGTTGCGGTGAAGGAGTTCTTTATGAAAGACCTTTGCAATCGTGACGAAGAGACCTCGCAGGTTTCTGTAGGTTCAAATGGCAGTATTGAAACTGTCCAAAGATTCAAAGAGAAATTTCTAAAAGAGGCCCGACTGATAGCAACCATGGACAATAGCCATATCGTTCGTATTCATGATATATTTGAGGAGAACGGTACGGCGTACTATGTGATGGAATATGTCGATGGAGGTTCGTTAGAGTCAACAGCGAAAGAGGGAGCGATTAAAGAGGCGGATGCAGTCAAGATAATTCGGGAAGTGGGCAGTGCATTGTCATATATTCACAAACAGAATATACTCCATTTGGACATCAAGCCGTCCAATATCCTGTTACGTCATGACGGAGAAGCTGTGCTGATAGATTTTGGAATCAGTAAACGATATGATCAGGAAGGCGGGCAAACCAGTACAACTCCCATAGGAATCAGTAAGGGGTATGCCCCGATTGAACAATATAATCAGGGGCTTCAACAGTTCTCACCTGTGACTGATGTATATTCTCTTGGTGCTACATTTTATAAACTGCTGACCGGACAGACACCACCAGAGGCCACCATGCTGTTAGATGATGAGTTCCCTTCTTGTCCTTCTGATGTAACGATGTGTATTTGGTCTGCCATTAAGAAGGCTATGGAACCAATCAAAAGGCATCGCTATCAGACAGTAGATGAATTTCTCTCTGCTTTTTCTGAATCTTATTTCATTGAAAAATCGACAGCGCAAGATGTTCCTTTATCGAAAATCGTCCCAATGGATATAAAGATTTCCGAGGAAACGCAGATTATAGATGCAAAACCTATTCTGGATAATGGTCATCCTTATGTAGATTTAGGCTTATCGGTGAAGTGGGCGAAAACCAATCTTGGAGCAACAACTGAATTCAATAAGGGCAAACTATATCCTTTTGCCATAGATTTGAGTAATTCAAGTAGTTTTCCCTCTGATATTTGCGGCGACTTTCGCCTTGATTATTGTAGAAAGGTATGGGGTGGTAGATGGCGTCTTCCTACGAAAGCCGAACAGGATGAGTTGCGTTTGCGGTGCAAATGGAAATATCTAAAAGAACAAGTTTGCTACCAGATTACAGGTCCTTCGGGAAATTCAATATATTTACCTATTACCGCTTTTATCGAAAAACAAGGTGTTGCCAGCAAGTATTGTGGCTATTGGTCCGGCTCTTTACATCAAACGAATCCTGATACGGCATATTATATTCAGATAGATAGCATCCATGATGAAGTCGGTTGGAGGAATGATTCGTTTTATCTGCGAATGGCTATCAGAGGTGTAATTGATTAAAGCGAAAGGCAATGAGCACTCAGAATACTCTGCAAGACAATTCTTTCCTCCAAGGAGGAAAATATACAATTGTTGAAACACTCGGTCAAGGTGGATTCGGTATTACTTACCTTGCTGAACAGACTATGCTGGAGCGCAAGGTCGCCATCAAGGAGTTCTTCATGAAGGAACTCTGTGAACGTGACGAGTCAACAAGTCATGTTACTCTTGGAACGGAGGGTAGCCGTGAGACGGTGAATCGCTTCCGTGAGAAGTTCTTGAAGGAAGCTCGTAACCTAGCAAAGCTGAACCATCCGAACGTAGTGCGCATCATTGACGTGTTCGAGGAGAATGGAACGGCATACTATGTGATGGAATATTGCGAGAATGGTTCCTTGGCCGCTAAGGTCAAAGACCAAGGTTATATGTCAGAGCCAGTTGCAACTCGCTATATCATTCAGGTGGCTGAGGCGCTCGACTACATCCATCAGCGCCGGATGAACCACCTCGATGTGAAGCCTGCCAACATCATGCTCAATGAAAAGGACGATGCA
>CAMGAL010000151.1 GCA_946007445.1 uncultured Mediterranea sp. | reverse complement strand
TGTTTTTTGGTGGGTGTTTTTGTGGTTTTGTGGGTGTTGGTTGTGGTGTGGTTTGTGGTTGCGGCGGTTCTTGGCTCGGGCGTGCTCGTGTCGGCGGGTGATGAGGTTGTCCTTGTCGGAGGCGAACTTCAGTCCCCAACCATTGAAGGTGAAGTCCAGGAGCTTCGGCCCGTCGGCATCGAGCAGGGTGATGGCTCCGTGGTCGCGTGCCCAGGTGTCGTTGGTGGGGCACTCCACATAGCGCACTTGCTCGGGTGGCACCACACCTTCCAGTTGCCGGCGCACGGTTTCAGGCTCGGGGGTGACGATGAGCAGCGGCTGGCGGCTGGCTATCTCGCGGGCTATCTCGCGAAAACAGGCCGTCACTTCGTCCAGCATATAGGCCCAGTCGGTATCGGCATGAGGCCAGGTGAGCTGAATGCCGCTCTGCATGGCCCACTCGGCAGGCAGGTGCGGAGCGCGGATTTCAGTCTGTAGATCGATGTTCTTGCCAAACTGCACCTCATAGCAGTGGCTGGGAACGGAGTTGGTCAGGGTAGAAAAGACATATCCCATACGTCACGGATGCTTATTTGTTGGGTTCCTGGGGTTTGCGGTCGAAGAAGGGGTTCTTCGAAGAGGCCGACACGGGGATGGCCAACACCGATTGGCAGCCAGGCAACCAGCCCAGGGACTGGGCTGCAATGCCGGCCGAGAACATCACGCGGGTGTCCAGCCGGAGGTCGGCAGCCAATGCACAGGCTGAACCTACGGCAATGCCCACATCGATGGTATTGAGCGCACAAGGCACTCCGGCCGAACGGCCCTCGCAGGTGGGGAATCCACAATGGCCACAATTCAGCCCTTGCGCTTGCGGGCGAGTACCTACAATGACCACACACTCGGCCTGCAGGATGTTGTCGGCATCGCGCAGGAAGAACTTCATGCCATTTTCGGCATACATGGCTTTCAGTTTGTCGGAGAGCACCTGCAGGTCGCCGTCCGTCACCAATGCCACTTCCACCACGTCTATTCCTTTGCCTTTGGGGGCCGTGCGGGCGGCTGTCATCATCTGTCGTGCCGCCAGCAGCACTTGCTCATGGCGGCTGTCACGTTCGTTGAGTATCATATTCTTTCTTTGAATTTAGCTATTCGTCCGGCAAAAGTAATCTATTTATGTGAGAATAGCAATCTCTCCAAGGCTAATACGCCATGATGGATGAGGAGAACAAGTAGTTTCCTGTTCAGTTTCATATACTGAAACTAGCAGTTTCATATACTTGAACCAAGAGTTTCATATATTGAAACTGATTGGAGATATAAGAAAGGGTGTGCCGGACATAGGTATGCCGACACACCCTCGGTTAATTAGGTGATTACTTGCGATAGTTGTCCAGCTGCTCGGGAGTGAACTTGCGGATGAAGGTGAAGTGCTTCTCCACCTCGGCCTCGGCATACTTCACATAGACCTGAGCCGAACGGCTGAAGAGGTCGGGACGACGGGTGGCATCCTGAATGATGAGGTGCGACATCACGCAGACGGCGGCCATCTCGTAAAGACGACGGGCCACGAAGTCGAGAGCCTCCTGGTTCTGCATCTCCTTGACGGCATTGGTCACAGCCTCGAACTTAGAGGTCATCTCCTTCACCTTATCCATCAGCGGCTGCATCTCTTCGCTGCAAGGTATCAGTTCGTAGTCGCGCAGGGTAGCGGCATAGGCTCCGTTGGTCACGTAGCGGATAGCGGCCACCGTCTGCAGCTGGGTGGTACCCTCGTAGATGGAGGTGATGCGGGCATCGCGGTAGATGCGCTGGCAGGCATACTCCAGCATGAAGCCCGAACCGCCATGAATCTGGATGCTGTCGTAGGCATTCTGGTTGGCGTATTCAGAGTTCATACCCTTGGCCAGCGGCGTGAAGGCATCGGCCAGCTTGGCAAACTTCTTCTGCTCCTGACGCTCTTCGGGTGTGAGCTTACGCTCGCGGGCAATGTCGTCAAGAGCCTTGTAGATGTCCACATAGCGTGAGGTCTGGTAGAGCAGCGAGCGACCGGCATCGAGCTTGGCCTTCATGATGGAGAGCATGTCGTAGACAGCGGGGAACTCGATGATGGCTTTGCCAAACTGCTTGCGGTCCTTGGCATAGGCCAGACCTTCGTTGTAGGCAGCCTGCGACAGGCCTACCGACTGGGCGGCAATGCCCAGACGGGCACCATTCATCAAGGCCATGACGTACTTGATCAGACCCAGCTTGCGGTCGCCACAGAGCTCGCACTTGGCGTTCTTATAGACCAGCTCGCAGGTGGGAGAGCCGTGGATGCCCAGTTTGTTCTCGATGCGGCGTACGTTGACACCGCCGTCGCGCTTGTCGTAGATGAACATGGAGAGGCCGCGGCCATCCTTCGTGCCCTCTTCCGAACGGGCCAGCACGAGGTGGAGGTCGGCATCACCGTTGGTGATGAAGCGCTTCACGCCGTTCAGACGCCAACACTTGTTCTCCTCGTCGTAGGTGGCTTTCAGCATGACGCTCTGCAGGTCGGAGCCGGCATCGGGCTCGGTGAGGTCCATCGACATGGTCTCGCCGGCACAGATGCGGGGGATGAAGCGGCTGTGCTGGTCGTCGTTGCCGAACTCATAGAGAGTCTCGATGCAATCTTGCAGCGACCAGATGTTGCCGAATCCGGCATCGGCAGCGGCCACAATCTCGGCGCACATGGTGTAGGGGGTGATGGGGAAGTTCAGTCCGCCAAAGCGGCGCGGCATGGTCATGCCGTTCAGGCCGGCCTTCACCATGGCCTCCAGGTTCTGCTTCGTGCCGCTGGCATACTCCACACGGCCACCTGCGCAGTGCGGGCCTTCGGCATCTACGCCTTCGGCATTGGGGGCAATGACTTCGCCGGTGATTTCGCCGGTGATTTCCAGCACTTTGTCATACGAGTCGATGGCGTCTGCATAGTCTTGCGGGGCGTAGTCGTATGCTTCTTTGTCTCTGTATCCGCGCTCTTTGAGTTCGCAGATGCGGGACATCATGGGATTGTTGAGGTGATATCTCAACTCGGGGATATCGGTATAAAAATTGGGCATATGCTCTTGGTTTTGAGGAAGGGAGATAAATGAAGATAAATGGAGATAAAAGGAGATAAAGGCCAATAGTCTCAATCGACAAACTTTTGATTAGCAATACCTCTGATATACGCATTTAGCAACTTGCTCGTCTCTTCCAATTTAATAATTAGTTGTTGATAGATGGATGTATGGATGTAAGAGAGATCCGAAGATAAAATGGTGTAATACCTACATTCTTCCAAACTGCCTTGAGAGATGTTGAGAAAGCGCAATTTATCCTGCTTACCCAGTCTTTTATAACCTTCGGCTATATTGGCTGGAATGGAAACTGCTGCTCGTTGGAATTGGGAACTCAGTCTGTTTGGTGTGGCTTCTGGATATGTCTTTGTCTCTTTATATTCCATTTTTACGTTCTCATGTGCTCTTTGCCATGCTAAAAGCTCTTGAAAAGAACGCGAGTAGGGGGACATTTGGCCTTTATCTTCCTTTATCTCCATTTATCTTCCTTTATCTCCTCTCTAAAAATAATCACTTCGAATTCTTCTTATAATACTTTATCAGCTTCGGAATGACCTCCTCCACGGTACCGTTGATGACATAGTCGGCAATGGTGTTGATGGGGGCATTCTCGTCGTTGTTGATGGAGATGATGATGCCTGCATCCTGCATACCGGCAATGTGCTGGATCTGGCCACTGATGCCGCAAGCGATGTAGAGCTTGGGGTGAACGGTGATACCCGTCTGGCCTATCTGACGGTCGTGGTCGGCAAAGCCGGCATCGACGGCGGCACGGCTGGCGCCTACCTCGGCGTGTAGCTCCTTGGCCAGTTCAAACAGCTTGTCGAAGCCCTCCTTCGAGCCCATGCCATAACCACCGGCTACCACGATGGGCGCACCCTTCAGGTTGTGCTTGGCCTTCTCCACATGGCGGTCGATGACCTTCACCACGAAGTCGGTATCGGGCACATACTTGGCCACGTCGTGACGAACCACATGGCCCTGATAGTTCTCGTCGAGAATCTCCTTCTTCATCACCCCCTCGCGGACGGTAGCCATCTGCGGACGGTGTTCGGGATTGACGATGGTGGCCACGATGTTTCCACCGAAGGCGGGACGAATCTGATAGAGCAGGTTGTCATAAACCTTGCCGGCCTTCTTGTCCTCGTGCGAGCCAATCTCCAACTGGGTGCAGTCGGCGGTCAAGCCACTGGTCAGGGCTGACGATACGCGCGGACCGAGGTCGCGGCCAATGACGGTGGCACCCATCAGGCAGATCTGAGGCTTCTCCTCCTTGAAGAGGTTCACCAGGATAGAGGTGTGGGGTAGGGAAGTGTAGGGGAAGAGTCCCTCGGCATCGAAGACGTGGAGGGTGTCTACGCCGTAGGGGAGGACTTGGGTTTCGATGCCTTCGAGGTTGGTGCCGGCTGCGATGGCCTCCAGTTGACAGCCCAGTTGGTTGGCCAGCTTGCGGCCTTTGGTCAAGAGTTCGAGACTGACATCGGCCACGGTGGTGCCTTCAATCTCCAGATATACAAATACGTTGTTCATGTTATTATTTGGGTTTTTATCCAATCGTATGATTGGCAAGCAGTTCGACAATCAGTCCTTCGACATCGGCATCGCTACCCGTCAGGGTTTTGCTCTCCTTGGCCTGGAAGATGATGTTCTCAATCTTCTTCACCTTGGTGGGCGAGCCGCTCAATCCGCACTGGGCGGTGTCGCCATTGACATCGGCCACACTCCATTCGGTGATGTTCAGGTAGGGAGCCTTGTCGTAGAGCTCGGCGTAGGGCAGGGGAGCGCCTTCCTTGGTGAGGGCTGCCTTCTCCTGGGCACCGAGGGCACGCTTGTACTTCATGACCAACTTGGCATTGCGCGGACGGCAGGGGGCGGCACTGCCATTGACGGTCAATACGATGGGCAGGGGGCCTTCTACGGTCTCCACGCCGCCGTCAATGTGACGCTTCACGGTGACGCGACGGGCTTCTTCATCGACTGCCAGCACCTCTTCGGTATAGGTGATTTGGGTCAGGCCCAACTTCTCGGCCACCTGGGGACCTACCTGGGCGGTATCACCATCGATGGCTTGACGGCCACCAATGATGAGGTCGTAGTCGCCAATCTTGCGGATGGCCGTAGCCAGGGCGTAGGATGTGGCCAGCGTGTCGGCGCCGGCATTGGCGGGGTCGGTCAGCAGGTATCCTTTGTCGGCGCCGCGGTAGTGGCCTTCACGGATGATTTCGGCGGCACGTCCGGGACCCATAGTGAGTATCGTGACCGTGGAGCCGGGATGTGTCTCTTTCAATCGGAGGGCTTGCTCCAAGGCATTCAAGTCTTCGGGATTGAAGATGGCGGGAAGTGCCGCACGGTTGATGGTACCGTCGGCGTTCATAGCATCTTTCCCCACATTGCGTGTGTCGGGAACTTGTTTTGCTAATACTACAATTCTTAAGCTCATTGTTTCTTATATTAATAGATTAGTGTTTTTCAATCATTTCAGCGTGCAAATTTACGCAAAGTGTTGGGTTTGGCAACATTT